>NZ_JBJHAD010000004.1:0-249919 GCF_054050875.1 Blastococcus sp. SYSU DS0541
CCCCCCCCCCCCCCCCCCCCCCCCCCCCCGCCCCCCCCCCCCCCCCCCCCCCCCCCCCCCCCCCCCCCCCCCCCCCCGCCCCCCCCCCCCCCCCCCCCCCCACCACCGGCGGACGCACGGGCAGCGGAGCGATCGCGGTCGCGGCGGTGAGCATGCCGGCGGCCGCCGCGGCGGCGGTATCCCGGGCGGAGGCGTCGCCGCGGCGGATTGCGAGGTATCCGCCGAGGGCGTGCGGGGCGGCGGCGACGGCGGCGCCGAGCAGCGGCCGTCGGCCGGCCAGGGTGGTGCCGGCCGCCGCGGCCAGGCCGCTCGTGCCGGCCGCGAGCACGGCCAGGCCGGGCTTGTCCGCCCGGCCGACGAGGGCGACGCCGCCGTCGACGAGCATCGCCGGTGCAGCGTCGACCAGGCCGCGGGCCAGGCCGGACGACGGTGAACGACCGCGGCGGGTGGCGGTGGCGGTGATCTCCCCGGCGGCGGCGGCCAGCAGCCCGGCGAGCAGCCCGACGGTGTGACGGGGAGGGTGCGAGACGGTCATCGGATGCTCCTCGGGAGGCCGGGCGGGTCGGGGTGGTCAGCCGCGAGCCGGGGGCTCGGCGGAGGGCGGGACGTTCGGGGTCAGCGGTTGTGCGGCCATTGCCAGCGCGACCGTCAGCACGGCGCTCACCGGCCCCCAGAGCACCGCCCCGGCTGGGGCGAGCCAGCCGAGCGCGGCCGGCCCTGCCAGCACGGCCACCGGTGCGCCGAGTGCGGCGACCACGGCACCGGCATGCCAGTCGCGGTGCAACAGCCAGCCGGCCGCGAACAGCGCCCACCCGACGACACCGGCACCGGCGACCAGCCAGGTGGTCCCGCCCAGCAGCGACCAGCCGAGCTCGAGACCGGTCACGGCGACGAGCAGCGGCAGCAGCGTGGTGGCCCAGCCGGTGAGGAACTGGACCACCGCGGCATGGTGGCTGCCCGGCGCGGGCCTGGCGGGCACGGTCGGCGGGAGCAGGATCGCGGTGGGCATCGGCTTCTCTTCGGTGGGCCGGCGGTGGGACGGACGGGGGTGCTGCGGGTGACGCTAGGGGCGCGGCAGGGGCTTCACGCCGGGGAAACTGCCTGGATCGACGGCTCGGAGCGCACCGGCCGGGTAGCGTCGGTGGCCATGCGCTCGGAGAGGGCGGCGGCGTCGGCCCCGACGAATCCCAGCAGGGCCGAGCCGCGGCAGGTCTGCCACGGCAGGCCGAGGAAGTACAGCCCGGGCACGTCGGTCACCCCGGCGGTGTGGCGCACCTGCCCGTCGACGACGACGCCGGGAACGTGCAGCCACGAGTGGTCGGGCCGGTAGCCGGTGGCCCAGACGACCGCGTCGACGTCGACCGCGCTCCCGTCGGCGAAGTGGGCGGTGCGACCCTCCAGACCGGCCAGCCGGGGCCGGAAGTCGATCCCGCGGCGGCGCAGGTCGCGGCTGCGGGTGCCGATGACCAGGTCGCCGCGGGCACGCAGCCGGCGGGCGATGCGGGTGTGGCTGGGCACGGTGAAGAACCCGGAACGGGTCAGCCAGAAGAACAGGTCACGGCCGGCGACGCGCTGAGGCAGCTCGGTCGGCCGGGTGCCGACCGCGACGGTGACCGGCTGGGTCGTGGCGAGCTCGGCGGCGATCTGCAGGCCGGAGTTGGCGGCACCCACGACCAGGACCCGGCCGGCGCCGGACAGCTGGGCGGGGTTGCGGTACTCGGCGCTGTGCAGCTGCGGCACCTGCGGGTCCAGCCCGTCGGCGAGACCGGGGATGTGCGGCGTCTGGAAGGGGCCGGTGGCGACGACGACCTGCTTCGCGCGCAGCGTCCCGGTCGGGGTGGTGGCCGCGAAGTCCCCGTCGGCGGCACGATGCAGGCGCAACACCGGGGAGTTGAGCCGCACGGGAAGCGCGAAGCGGGCGGCGTAGGCGGCGAGGTAGTCGGCGACGTCGTCCTTGCTCGGGTGGGTGTCGGCCGGGGCGGGGAACGGCATTCCGGGCAGCGAGTCGTACTGGGCGGGGCTGAACAGCCGCAGCGAGTCCCAGCGGGAGCGCCACGAGGAGCCGATCTCCGGGCCGGCGTCGACCAACAGGAAGCCCGCTCCACGGGCGGCGAGGTGGTGGCCGAGGGCGAGGCCGGCCTGACCGGCGCCGATGACGAGTACATCCAGGAGCTGGCGCTGACCGGCGGGGCAGGGCAGTGACGTGGGCATGGGATCTCCCGGCGTGGTGAGGAGGGGCGGAGGGGTGTCGGCGGTCAGACGAGGCCGACGGTGAGCAGGGCGGTGGCGATCACGAGGTCGGCGGCCAGGCAGGTCTCGGCGTACCAGCGGGGCACCACCCGGCCGAGGCGGTGATGGGCGACGTCCCAGGCGGCGTGGGCCAGCCAGCCGGCGGCCAGCACGTAGCGCGCGGTGGCCGGGTCGACGGCGACCGCAGCCATCGCCACCGCGCCGAAGCCGAGCACCGCGGCGGTCTGGGCGGTCAGCAGCCGCCGATCGGCCAGGTCGCCGCGGGCGGTGCCCCAGGTCAGGTAGATCACCGCGGCGAGCAGCACGCACCAGGCGCTGATCCAGGCGTGCACCTGGTCGGGCAGCGGCGCCAGGGCGGAGAGGCTGGCGGCGACCGCCGCGACGCCGATGCCGGTGGGCCAACGGCGGGCGAGCGTGGTGCGCAGTCCGCCGCGCCGGCGAGAACCCGAGGCGGCGGCCGCTTCCGGCATGTGGGTGACGACGGTGCTGGTCATCGGGAGCTCCTGGCGTCCGGGCTGTGGTGTCGCTCGGACGCTAGGAGCGGGTTGCCGACGTCACGCCGGGAGAACCGCCAGGTCGGCTGCCGGGGCGGGTCGCGGCAGCCGACCGATCAGAGCTCGAGCGCGAGCGCGGTGAGCTCGGCGCGGGAGGCCACGCCGAGCTTGCTGAACACGTTGCGCAGGTGGAAGTCGACGGTGCGCGGGGACACGAACAGCCGCGCGGCGACGTCCCGGTTGGACAGCCCCTGCCGCACGAGTGCGGCGACCTGGCGCTCCTGGGCGGTCAGGTCGGTGGACGTGGTGACGTCGCGGCGGCGGGCGGTCTCCCCGGAGGCGCGCAGCTCCTGCGCGGCCCGTTCGGCCCACGGCGCCGCGCCCAGCTCCTCGAACAGCGCCAGCGCCGCCCGCAGGTGCGCGCGGGCGTCCACCCGGCGTCGCGCGCGGCGCAGGTACTCACCGAGGGCCAGCTCGGTGCGCGCCCGATCGGGTACCCGCAGTGACGCCGCATGGGCGGTCAGGGCGCGGTGGAAGTGCTGCTCGGCGTCGCCGTCGCCGGCGAGCAGGGCGCGGCCGTGCTCCACGGCGGCGACCGCGGCCGGGGCGCGCGTGCCGGCCGCGAACGCCTCCAGCTCGGCCAGCCAGGTGCGTGCGAGATCCTCCCGTCCCGCGCGGACCGCGGCCTCCAGCCGGTCCAGGGCGGCCATGCGGCGGTACGCCGGGGAGCTGATCTGCTCGAGGTGGTGCAGCGCGGACGCCGGCTGCCGGGCGCGCAGTCCCTGCGCCCAGTGCACCATGTCGACGACGATGGATCCGGTGAGCCCGACCGGGTGCGCGTCCCGGATCGCCGACACGTCCGCCACGTGCTGATCGGCGGCGTCGTCCCCGCGAAGTGCGGCGAGCACGGCCAGCTCCGCGGCCGGCAGCGCGGTCAGCCCTGCATGCCCCGTGCTCGCGGTCAGCGTCAGCGCCTCGTTCGCGGCGCCGGCCGCCTGCGACCAGGCGCCGGTGGCGATCTGGAACAGCGCTCCGCGGGTGAGAGCGTGCTCCACCATGCTCAGCGCTCCCGCGCTCCGGGCGGCGGTCAGCTGCTGCTGGTGCAGCCGCAGGCCACGTTCGTCATCGTCGATCAGCATCGCCGCGACGCCGAGGTTGGGCTGCAGCACGTGATCGTCCACCACGACGTCGTCGGTGAGGGTGAAAGCGTCCTGGAAGCAGTCGGTCGCGGTGGCCCAGTCCTCACGGCGGACGGCGCGGAATCCCTGCAGGAGGGCGAAGGCTGCGTGCGAGTGGGGGGCGGCGTCCCTCCCGGGACGAGGAACCAGCGCTGCCGGGTCGAACTCCCGCGGGGACCGTGCCCCGAAAGCGGCCAGCGACGCGGCGAGCATCGCGAGCTGCTGGGCCAGCGCCTCCTCGGCGCCGGCTGCCACCTGGGCGGCCTGCACGATGTAGTCGTAGCCGTCGTCGACCGAGCGGGTGTTCCACTCGATCTGCCCCTGCAAGGTGAGCAGCCGCGCGCGCAGTGCGGGCTCGGTCACGTCGGCCGCGGCCGCGCTCGCCAGCGCTGCCGCCCGGGACGGGTGGGCCCCGAGCCAGCTCGATGACGCAGCCAGGTACAGCCGCCGGCCCCGGGCCTCGCCCCCACCGGTGAGTTCGGCGGCGCGCGCCCACGCGGCGGCAGCGGCCTCGTGCCCGCCGCGACCCGCGGCCCGCTCGGCGACCGCATCCAGCGCGTCGACCACCGCCTGATCCGGCCGGTCGGCCGCCGCCGCCAGGTGCCACGCCCGTCGGTCCGGGTCCCCGGACAGCACGTCGGCCAACGCCCGGTGGGCGGCGCGCCGCTGCGCGCTCGTAGCCGCCCGGTACACCGCCGAGCGGACCAGCGGGTGGTACAGCGTCAGAGCGTCGCCGTCGACCCGGACCAGACCGATCCGCTCGGCCTCCTCCAGGGCGTCGTCACCGAGGTCGAGACGAGCGGCGGCGTCCCGGACGACGGTCAGCCGGCCGGTGTCGTCGGCCGCGGCCAGCAGCAGGAACCGCTGGGCCCGGTCACCCAGATGCCGGACCCGGTCGAGGAACCCCCGCTCGACGCCGCCGGTCAGCGGCAGCGGCGCCGGGAGCGGCGTCCGGCCGGCCAACTGGTCGCCGGTCAGGGCGGCGGCGAGCTCGCCGAGGGCGAGCGGGTTGCCGCCGGTTGCGGCCACCAGCCGGTCCCGTACCGCCGGATCGACCGCACCGCCGGCCCGCGCCGCCAGCAGTTCCTCGGCGTCGGTCCCGGTGACGGCGCCGAGAACCACGGTGGACAGGTCGCGAGCGTCGAAGCCGTACGCCTCGCCGTCGCGGGCGGCGAAGAGCAGCGCGACGCGTTCGGCGTGCAGCCGCCGGGCGGCGAACAGCAGTGCCGCGGCGGAGGCGTCATCGAGCCAGTGGGCGTCGTCGACCACGGCGAGCACCGGCGTCTCCTCCGCGGCGTCGGCAAGCACGCTCAGCGTGCCGAGGAAGGCCAGGAACCGGTCACCGTCACCACCACCGGTCGCCTCGCCCAAGGCCGCCCGTAGCGCCGCAGCCTGCGGTGCCGGCAGGCTCTCGATCCGGCCACGCTCCGGCCACAGCAGTCGCTGCAGCGCGGCGAACGCCAGCGGGGACTCCGACTCCACTCCCGACGTGCGCAGCACCCGCATGCCGGAGGCGGTCGTGACCGCCTCCGCCAACAACGACGACTTCCCCGACCCGGCCACGCCACGGAGCACCAGCGACCCGCCGGCTCCGGCGCGGGCGGCGTCGAGCAGGGCGGCGATCGCCGCACGTTCGTCATCCCGTCCGACAAGCACGACCGGGACCGTACCGATCTGAGCGGGCCAGGCCCCGGATCGAGAACCTGGCGAAATCACCGGCGTGGGCGAGCTCGGCGATGGCGAGCGTGGGACCAGACCCAACAGCCCCCACCTCGAGGAGCAGCCATGTCGGCCCATCCCAGCGCCGAACCGGCGGCGCTCACCGCCCGGCACCAGCCGCAGCACGCGCCCGATCACACCGCACAGACCGCACCCGGCCACCCGTCACCGTCCGCGGACGAGCCGCGCCGGCCGTGGACGGTGTTCGCGCTGATGATCGCCGCCCAGTTCATGGTGATCCTGGACGTGTCGGTGGTGAACGTCGCCCTACCCAGCATCAGCGACGCCCTGCAGCTGTCCGCCGCCGACTACCAGTGGACGGTCAGCGCCTACGTGCTGCTGTCCGGTGGCTTGTTGCTGCTGGGCGGGCGGATCGCCGACCTGCTGAACCGACAGCGGGCGTTTCTCGCCGGCGTCGGCGTGTTCACCGCCGCCTCGCTGGTGAGCGGCCTGGCCCAGACCCCGCTCACGCTGATCCTGGCGCGAGCCGCGCAGGGCGCCGGTGCCGCGCTGCTCACCCCGGCTGCGCTGTCGATCATCATGACCGCCTACGCAGGCCGGCAGCGGCAGACCGCGCTCGCCGTGTGGGGGACCGTCGGCAGCCTGGGCATCGCCGCCGGCGTGCTGTTCGGCGGCGCGCTGACCAGCACCCTGGGCTGGCGCGCGGTGTTCTTCATCAACGTGCCGATCGGTGCCGCGGTGGTCCTCGGCACGCTGCGGACAGTGGCCCGCGGCGGTGCGCAGCCCGGCGGGCTGCGGCAGCTGGACGTGCCGGGCGCGCTCACCCTGGTCACCGGGCTGCTGGCCCTGGTCTTCGGCATCGAGGCCACCCGCTCGGCCGGGTGGACCGCACCCCGGACCTGGCTCGCCCTGGCCTTCGCCGCCGTCCTGCTGACCGCGTTCGCGCGGGTAGAGCGCCGCGCCGCCGACCCGCTGGTGCCGCCGTCGACCTGGTGGATCCGGTCGCTGATCTCCGCCTCGGCGGTCATGGCCGGCATCACCGGCGTCGTGGTCGGTGCCATCTTCCTGTCCTCGCTGTACCTGCAGGACGTCATCGGCGCGTCCCCGGTCATCGCCGGGCTGCAGTTCCTGCCGCTGGCCGCCGCGATCACCGTGGCCGCCACCGTCGCGTCGAGGGTCATCTCCCGCCTCGGCGCCCGCACGCTCATCCTCGTCGGCCTGGTCGTCATGGCCGCGGGGGTGCTGGTCCTGGCGGCAGGCGCCGGCGGCACGTCCTACGCCGCCGACGTGCTGCCCGGGTTCCTGCTGGTCGGCGCCGGCGTCGGACCGATGTTCGTCGCCATCGCCGTGGCCGCCATGAGCGACGTGCCGGCCGAGAAGTCCGGGCTCGCGTCCGGGCTGATGATGACCGGCCACGAGATCGGCGCCGCCCTGGGCGTCGCGGCGCTCACCGCCATCGCCGGTGACCTCGCCACACAAGCGGGTCTCATCGACGGCTACGGCCGCGCCTTCACCGCCACCGCCGGCGTCCTCGCCGCCCTGTTCGTGCTGGCCCTGCTCGCCGTCCCCGCCGGCAAGCCGACGGCCGGCGCCAGCGGTCACGGGCACGGAGGCCACGGCCACTGAGCCGCTGCCGGCCATCCCCCCTGACGAACCCGGCGAAATGCCCGGTGAGAAGGGCGCCGGTCCGCGGCGACTCTTCCCACCGACCGATCGCACCACCCACCTCCCGAGGAGTTCCCATGCTGTCCGGCACCCCCCGCACCTTCATCGGCTCGACCACCTTCACCGTCACCGGCATGACCTGCGCGCACTGCCAGCGCGCGGTCACCGAGGAGATCGCCGCCATCGAGGGTGTCGAGTCCGTCACCGTCGACGTGGCCAGCGGCACCGTCACCGTCACCGCCGACCGCCCCGTGGACCGCGCCGACATCGCCGCCGCGGTCGACGAGGCCGGCTACACCCTCCGGTCCTGACCGCCCCTCCGGCCGCGGGAGCCCCGCCCGGCTCCCGCCGCCCTACGCCTCACCACCCGCCTCCCGGCGTGACCGTTCCCCTCCCACCTCCCGTCGCAGGAGACCGCCATGTCCTTCGCCACCCACGACCACCTCGCCCGTGCCCGTCACCAGGAGCTGATCGACGACGCCGAGCGCGCCCGGCTGGCCCGTTGCCTGCAGCCGCCCCGCCGGTGGAGGCGCCCCCTCCACCGGGCGCGCACCTGACCGGAGGGCCCGCGCCCCGCGGACACCCGGCGATCGCGCGCTGTCCCGCCCGCGGGCCGCACCGCACATCTCCGCCGACCGACCACCGACCAGACCTGACCCCGCCATCCGCGAGAGAGAGACCGCCATGACCACCGTCGCCCCACCTGAGAGCACATCCCTCACCGTCGCGGCGCAAGCCCGCGACGTCGTCAAGACCTACGGCCAAGGGGAAGCCGCCGTCCGCGCCCTCGACGGCGCCGACGTCACGATCGACGCCGGCCGACTCACCGCGATCATGGGGCCCAGCGGCTCGGGCAAGTCGACGCTGGTGCACGCCCTCGCCGGGCTCGACACCATCGACTCCGGCCAGGTCCTCATCGGGGACACCGACCTCACCGCGCTGTCCGAGCGGGAGCGGACCCTGCTGCGCCGGGAACGGCTCGGCTTCGTGTTCCAGGCGTTCAACCTCATCCCCTCCCTGACGGCCGCGGAGAACATCGCCCTGCCGCTCACCCTGGCGGGCAAGCGGCCCGACCCGGCATGGCTGGCCGAGCTCGTGCAGATGCTGGGCCTGGGCAACCGGCTCGACCATCGACCGGCGGAGCTCTCCGGGGGCCAGCAGCAGCGCGTCGCCGTCGGCCGGGCGCTGATCGCCCGGCCCGACCTGGTCTTCGCCGACGAGCCGACCGGCAACCTCGACTCCCGGCACGGCGCCGCACTGCTCGCCTTCCTTCGGGACGCCACCCGCTCCCTGGGCCAGACGATCGTCATGGTCACCCACGACCCCGTCGCTGCCTCCTACGCCGACCGGGTCGTCTTCCTCACCGACGGCCGCATCGTCGACGAGCTCTCCGCCCCCACGCCCGAGACCGTCCTGGCACGCATGGCGCTCCTCGACGCTCCTACCTCACCGATTGGAGCGTGATCTGCGATGTGGCGCCTCGCCGTCAAGAACGCGGTCGCGCACCGCTCCCGCCTGACCCTGACCTGGCTCGCCGTCGCCCTGGGCGTCGCCTTCGTCGCCGGCAGCCTCGTGCTCACCGACACCAGCAGCCGGCTGCTCGACGCGCAGTTCCGCACCGCCGCCGCCGGCGTGGACCTCACCGTCCGCGGCGTGGCCGCGTTCGGCAGCGCGATGGGCGTGGAAGTGGAGCGGGACCCGTTGCCGGCCGACCTCGCCGAGCGTGTCGCAGGCACCCCCGGTGTCGGGCAGGCACGAGCGGTCGCCTCCGGTCCCGGGCAGCTGCAGGTCCGCGGGGAACCGGTGCGACCGAACGGCCCGACGATCCTGGGGACGTGGGCGGAAGCCCCGTTCACCGCCTACGATCTGCGCACCGGCCGCGCGCCGGACGGCGGCGACGAGGTGGTCCTGGACGCCGCCACCGCCGCCGCGCACGACATCGCCATCGGTGACACCGTCACCGTCTCCGCCGCGGCCAGCCGCCGGCTGGAGGTCGTCGGGTTGACCGGCGTGGGCGTGGACGACGGGCTGTCCAACAGCGCCGTGGTGCTGGTCGACCTGGGCACCGCCCAGGCCCTGCTCGGCCTGGGCACGGGGGTGACGTCGGTCGACGTCATCGCCGCCCCGGATGTCGCCGTCGCCGAGCTCCGGAGCGACCTGGCCCAGGCCCTGGGGGAGGAGTACGCGGTCACCAGCGGCCAGGACGCCGCCGAGGCGAGCGCCGAGGCGGCGAAGGAGAGCATCAGCTACCTCCGCGTCGTGCTCCTCGCGCTCGCCGCCGCCGGGCTCCTGGTCGGCGCGCTCCTGATCGCCAACACCTTCGGCATCGTGCTCAGCCAGCGCAGCCGGGAGCTGGCCCTGCTGCGTGCCGCCGGGGCCACCGGTCGGCAGGTGTTCGCCTCGGTGCTCGCCGAGGCCCTCCTCATCGGGATCACCGGCGCGGCCGGCGGCACCGCGGCCGGCATCGGCGCCGCCTACGGGCTCCGCGGCCTCGCGCAAGGCGCCGGCCTGGCGCTCCCCGACGGCCCGCTGACCGTCACCTCCCGCACGGTCCTCGTCGCTCTGGTCGCCGGCGCCCTCGTGACGCTCCTGGCCGCGCTCGGGCCGGCCCGCCGCGCCGCCCGCGTCGCCCCGGTCGAGGCCATGCGGCTCTCCGAGCCGGCACGGCCTCGCCGGCGCCGGTTGGTCACCGGGTGGGTGCTGCTCGCCCTCGGTGTCGCGCAGCTGGGCGCCGCCGCCGTCCTGCGGGACATCGCCGGCGTCGCGCTCGGCGCGGTGCTGCTCCTCCTCGGCCTGGTCGTGCTGGGCCCGGTGCTGGCACCGCGGCTGGCCAACGCCGTCGGCCGCCCGCTGGACCGCCTCGGTGTCCCCGGCCGCCTCGCGCGCGAGTCCACGGTCCGCAACCCGCGCCGGACGGCCGCCACCGTGACGGCCCTGGCCCTCGGCCTGGCCCTGATCAGCTTCGTCTCGGTGCTCGGCGGGTCGGTGAAGGCCATCAGCGCCGGCCAGCAGGAGGCCCTCACGGCCGACCTGCTGATCCGGAGCGCCGGCGACGAGATGCTCGGCGGGCTGTCCCCGGAGGTCGCGGTCCGCGTCGCCGACCTGCCGGAGGTGGGCGCGACCTCCTCGATCCGCTACGGGCACTGGCTGGACGGCGGCACGACCAGCGCCCTGACCGCGGTCGAGCCGGCGACCCTGCCGCAGGTCGCCGACGTCGAGATGACGGCCGGCGACCTCGGGGCCCTCGAGGAGGGAGGCGTCGTCCTCGCCGAGGACGTCGCGACCGAACGGGGTCTGGGAGTTGGCGACAAGCTGGCGATGACCTTCCCGCGCCACGGGGAGCAGCAGGTCCGGGTCGTCGGCGTCATGGCCGACGCTTCCGCCCAGGCGCTCAGCAGCGGCTACATCCTGTCGCTGACCACGTACGCCCAGCACTTCAACGAGGACGTGGACGCCAGCGTGTTCGTCGCGCTCGCCGACGGCGTCGACGCGGAGGCCGGACGGACGGCACTGGAGACCGCCGTCAGCGACTTCCCGAACGCGGAGATCCTCGACCAGACCCAGGCGGTCGCCGCGCGGGCCGCCACCGTCGACCAGGCGCTCGGGCTGATCACCCTCCTGCTCGGCTTCGCCGTGGTCATCGCCTTGCTCGGGATCACCAACACCCTGGCCCTGTCCATCGTGGAGCGGACCCGGGAGATCGGGTTGCTGAGGGCGGTCGGCATGACGCGCCGGCAGCTGCGGTCGATGATCCGCGCCGAGGCCGCCCTCGTGGCCGTGGCGGCCGTCCTCGCGGGTGTCGCCGTCGGGCTCGGGCTGGCCGTGGCAACTCTTGCCGGCCTCAGCAACGACGAGCTGCTGACGATCCGGATCCCCGTCGGCCAGCTCCTGGTCGTCGTCGCGATCGCCGTGCTCGCCGGCCTCGCCGCCGGCCTGTTGCCCGCCCGCCGGGCTGCCCGGCTCGACGTCCTCACCGCCATCGCCACCCACTGACCGCCCGTGCACCACCGTCCACCAGGAGTTCCGATGACCGACCGATCCACCACCCCCCGCCCCACGGCGCCCCCCGACCACCACGCGGCCGTCACGATCCGCCGAGCGACGCCGGCCGATGCCGCGGACGTCGCCGTCATGGTCGCCGAGATCGCCGCGCACGAGGACCGAGCGGCCCACGTCCACGTCCAGGAGGAGCAGTGGCGCCGCCTGCTGGCCCGGCCCGAGGTCATCGTGCTGCTGGCCGAACGCAGCGGCGGGCCGGTGGGCTACGTCTCCGCCGTCCGGCAGCTGCACCTGTGGACCGGTGGCGACGTCGTGAACCTCGACGACCTCTACGTCCGCCCCGGGCACCGCGACGCCGGCGTCGGCCGGCAGCTCATGGCCACCCTCGCCGAACTGGCGGAACCGGAGCAGCTGCTCATCCGCTGGAGCATGGAAGTCGACAACGCCGACGCGCAGCGGTTCTACCGCCGCCTGGGCGCCGGCCTGCGGCACAAGCTGCTCGCCGCCTGGCCGCCGACCGCGTACGCGGAGGCCGCCGCCGCGGTGCGTCCCGGCGTTGTCTGACCCGCAGCCACGGCCGGCATCAGCGGGCGCAGAGCCGAGCCCGGCGAAACCACCGGTTCGACGGCGCTCGTCACCGCGGAGCATCTGAGTCCGACCGAGCACCCCCTGCCCCGTGGTGGAGGAGTTCCCATGCAGCAGCGTCACCGGCTCCTCGCCGTCGCCGTCGCCGTCTCGTGGGGACTGAACTTCCCCGCGATCCACCTCTCGCTGGCCCATTTCCCGCCGTTCTTCCTGGTCGCCCTGCGATTCGCGCTGCTCGCGGTTCCGACCGTGCTGCTGGTCCGGCGGCCGACCGTGCCGTGGCGGTGGATCCTCGGGTACGGCGCCGGATTCGGCGTGCTGCAGTTCCTCTTCCTGTACCTCGCCATGGCCTCCGGGATGCCCTCGGGTCTCGCCTCGCTGGTGCTGCAGTCGTCGGCTCCCTTCACCGTGGTGCTGGCCGGCGTGCTGCTGCGCGAGCGGCTGAGCGGCCGCCAGGCGCTCGGCGTCGCCACGGCGGCAGCCGGCCTGGCGGGGATCGCCGTCCACCGGGCCGAGATGGGCGGTGGGGCGATGCTGCTGCCGCTCCTGCTGACGGTCTGCGGCGGGCTCGGCTGGGCCCTGGGCAACCTGTGCAGCCGCCAGGCGCGGGCCACCGAGCCGTTCCGGCTCACGCTGTGGATGACGGTGGTTCCACCGCTGCCCATGCTCGTCGCCTCACTGACCCTCGAAGGCCCGGCCCGCATCTCGGCGTCGGTGGCCTCGCTGGGCACCGGGCAGGGCGCCCTGGCCGTGGCCGGCCTCGCCTACACCGTGCTGGTCGCCACGATCGGCGGATCGGGCGTGTGGACCTGGCTCATGAGCCGCTACCCGTCGAGCGTGGTCGCCCCTTACTCGATGCTGGTGCCGGTGGCCGGCATGGCCTCGTCCTGGCTCGTGCTGGGCGAGCCCACGTTCGCCGTCGAGCTGGTGTGCGGTGCGGTCGTCGTCGCCGGCGTCCTGCTCGGCAGCGGTCCGGCCGCCCCGGTGCAGCGGGCGGCAGGACGCAGCGCGCTTGAGGTCGCTCCGCGGGTTCCCGCCGCGCCCCTCCCTTCACAGGCCGCCGGCCGCTGAACGACCTGGAGCCGGCAACCCGGCGAAATCGCCGGTCCGACCCCCTGGGTCGCCCCCGAGCATCGACTCCGCCTCATCAACCTGTCCCGCCCAGGAGTTGCCATGACGACCACCGTCCCTCCGGCCGCCGCGACGGCGACCGAGCCGACCGCCGGCTGCACCCTCGACATCGGCGGCATGACCTGCGCCTCGTGCGTCGGCCGGGTGGAGAAGGCGCTGCGCCGGGTCGACGGCGTCGCGACCGCGGAGGTGAACCTGGCGACCGAGGTCGCCACCGTCCGGTTCGACGCGGCCCGGGTGGGCGTCGAGGAGCTGACCGCGGCGGTGGCGCGTGCCGGTTACACCGCCACGCCGCACCGCGAGGCCCAGCCTGACTCCCAGGGCGTCGGCACCGATCCCGCCGCGGCGCCCGCGGACCACGAGGGCGAAGCCCAGGTGACCGCGCTGAAGTGGAAGTGGCAGTTCACCCTCGCCGTGGGCCTGGGGCTGATGGCCCTGATGTACGTGCCGCTGTACCTGGACACGATGGACTGGCTGATGCCGGCCATCCTCGTCGTGGCCACCGTCGTGCAGGCCTGGGCCGGCCGGGAGATCTATGCCGCGGCGTGGACCGCGGCCAAGCACGGGTCGACGAACATGAACACCCTGGTCGCGCTAGGTACCGGCGTCGCCTACGGATACAGCGCCTTCGTCACCTTGTGGCCGGCCGCCGCTGAGAGCTGGGGCCTGCCGCTGCACGTGTACTTCGAGACCTCGCTGGTGATCCTCGCCCTGGTCCTGGCCGGCCGGTGGATGGAGGCCCGCGCGAAGAAGCGCACCGCCGCGGCGATCACCGCGCTCGTCGGGCTGGCCCCGAAGACGGCGCGGGTCCTGCGCGACGGCGCGGAGGTGGACGTGCCGGTCGAGCGGGTCGTCGTCGGCGACCTGGTGCGGGTGCGGCCGGGCGAGAAGGTGCCGGTGGACGGCGTCGTCACCGACGGGGCGACGGCCGTGGACGAGAGCATGCTGACCGGCGAGAGCCTCCCGGTGGACAAGACGGTCGGCGACACGGTCATCGGCGCCACGCTCAACCGGACCGGCACGGTGGTGCTGCGGGCCACCGCGGTGGGGGAGGACACCGCCCTGGCGCAGATCGTCCGCCTGGTCGAGGACGCCCAGGGTGCCAAGGTGCCGATGCAGCGGCTCGCCGACCGCGTCTCCGCATGGTTCGTCCCGATCGTCCTGCTGCTCGGCGTGGCCACCTTCGCCGCCTGGGCGCTGTTCGGCCCGGACACCGGCCGGCTGACCATGGCCACCAGCACGGCGATCGCGGTGCTGATCATCGCCTGCCCGTGCGCGCTGGGCCTGGCCACCCCGACCGCAGTCATGGTCGGCACCGGCCGCGCCGCGGAGCTGGGCATCCTGGTCGGCAACGGCGACGCGCTGGAGACCGCCCGCCGGGTCACCGCCGTCGTCCTGGACAAGACCGGCACCCTCACCAGCGGACGGCCGGCCCTCACCTCGGTGACCACGGCGGGCGGCTGGGCCGAGGACGACGTGCTGGCCCTCGTCGCGGGGGCGGAGACCGGCAGCGAGCACCCCGTCGCCGAGGCGATCGTCGCCGCCGCTGCCGCCCGCGGCCTGCACCTTCCCGCGCTCGGCTCGTTCGACGCCGTCCCGGGTCACGGCATCGACGCCGTCGTCGGAGGGAGGCACGTGCTCGCCGGCAACCAGGCACTGATGCGTGCACGCGGCGTGGACGTCTCCGCGCTGGCCGATGCCGCCGCCGCTGCGGCCACGGACGGGCAGACCGCGATGTTCGTCGCCATCGACGGGCAGCCGGCCGCGAGCATCGCCGTTGCCGACACGGTGAAGCCCGAGTCCGCCGAGGCGGTGGCCCAGCTGCGGGCGCTGGGGCTGCAGGTGTGGATGCTCACCGGGGACAACACCGCGACCGCGCGGGCCATCGCCGACCAGGTCGGCATCGAGGACGTGCTCGCCGAGGTGCTGCCCGCCGACAAGGCGGCCAAGGTCCGCGGGCTCCAAGAGCAGGGGCACGTGGTGGCGATGGCCGGCGACGGCATCAACGACGCCGCGGCCCTGTCGGCCGCCGACGTCGGCATCGCCATCGGCACCGGCGCCGACGTCGCCATCGCCGCCTCCGACATCACCCTCGTCGGCGGTGACCTGCGCGGCATCGTCTCGGCGATCGCCCTGTCCCGGCGCACGGTCGCGACCATGAAGCAGGGCCTCGCTTGGGCGTTCGGCTACAACCTGCTGCTCATCCCGGTCGCCGCCGGTGCCCTCTACTGGTGGGACGGCCTGCTGCTGGACCCGGTGCTGGCAAGCGCCGCCATGGCGATGAGCTCGGTCAGCGTGCTGACCAACGCCTTGCGGCTGCGCCGGTTCCAGCGGCCGGCGACCGTCCAGGAGATCCTGCGGCCGCCGCTGCGCGCCCGCATCGGCCAGTACGCCTACCTGACCGGTGTCGCCGTCGTGGCGCTCGCGCTCGGGGCGGGGCTCACGGCGGTCAGCCGGATGGACTTCGCCGAACGCGGCATGAACGGCACCCTTGCCTGGATGCAGGGCACCGGCATGCCGATGCGCCCGGCCATGAGCGAGATGATGACCGCCGAGGTGCCACCGACCGATGCCGCCGAGGCCGGCGTGGACGTGCGGCTGGACCTGCCCGCACAGGTCCGCCCCGGTGAACCGACGCGGCTGGTCGCCACCGTGGTCGACGCCGCCACCGGCGAGCCGATCGAGGACCTGACCCGCAGCCACGAGGCGTGGATGCACCTCATCGCCACCCGGGAGGACCTCGGCACGTTCACACACGTCCACCCGCAGCCGACCGGCAAGCCCGGGCAGCTGGCCGTGGACGTCACCTTCGTGACGGCGGGCACGTACGTGGTCAACACCGAGTTCCGGCGGCAGGGGCAGATGGAGGACGTCCACCAGCGGCAGGTCATCACCGTCGCCGGTTCCGCTCCCGAGTCGGTGAGCCTGGTGGCGGGACCACGCGCGGTCGTCGTCGACGGCGTCCGGGTCGAGCTGGACGGCGAGGTGGAGGCAGGCGGCGTGAGCGATCTCCACTTCGCGGTCAGCGACGCGGCAACCGGCCGGCCGCTCGACGATCTGCAGCCCTACCTCGCCGCCGCCGGCCACGTCGTGGTCATGCGCGCGGACGGGTCCACCTTCGCCCACGAGCACGCCGAGGTGGCCGACGACTCCGGGCGACCGGTCTTCGCCACGCCGGGACAGACCTTCGGCCCGGAACTCGACGTGCACGCGGAGTTCCCCACCACGGGGACGTACCGGCTGTGGGCCCAGTTCCGGCTCGCCGACGGAACAGTGATCACCGCGCCGTTCACCGTGCACGCTGCCTGACCGAACCGTCACCCCCGCGCGCCGGCGACTGCGCGCAGGGGTGACGGACGGTCGCATCCCCCCAGGAGCAACGAATGACCCTCACGTCGCGCCCCGCCACCCTCGCCGACGTCCCGTCAGCCGCCGAGGTGCTCGCCGACGCCTTCACCGACTACGCGTGGACCAGGTGGACGGTCGATGTCCACGACCACGAGGAGCGGCTACGGGAGTTGCACTGTCTCTTCCTCACCGAGGTCGCACTTCCCTTCGGCTGTGTCGACGTCGGCGAGGCGGAGGGGCAGCTCGTGAGCGTCGCGGTGTGGATGCCGGGCGATGCGGTGCCGGATGACGTGTGGGCGCGGGTCGGGCCGGCGGCCGCCGAGCTGGCGGGGGACCGGGCGTCAGCGGCTGAGGAGGCCGAGGCAGCGCTGGCCCTACGTCGACCCGCGGACCGGCACGTGATCCTGGCCAGCCTGGGTGTACTGCCCCATCGGCAGGGCAGGGGGATCGGTGCCGCGACCCTGACCCCGGGGCTCGACCGCGCCGACCAGGACGGGCTGCCGGTGCACCTGGAGACCAGCGCGGAGCCGAACGTGCGCTTCTACCGGCGCCTCGGCTTCGCGATCACCGATGTCGTCGACCTGCCGGCCGGCGGCCCACGGACCTGGCTGATGCGCCGCCGACCCCGAGCCGGAGCCGTCAGAGCAGCGGCGGGGCGGGGAACGCGCACGCCCGGTGAACTGCATCTCGGTCCTCCTGATGGGGGCGTGGCCACCCCGGCCATGTGCGGCGCCGGCCCCGGTCATCCGTTGCCTCGTCGGGCCGAGGCCGCCGCCGGAGCACTCGTCACCGGCTGCCGGCCGCCCGTCGCCACACCACCAGACCCGTGCCGCCGATGACGACCAGCAGGAGCGGCAGGCTGAGGTACAGCGTGGCGGTGAGCGAAGGAACCTCGAGCACGAGGGACGCTGCGCCGGCGAGGAGCAGCGGTGCGAGCCCCCGGGCGAGGACGGTCAGCCAGCGCTGTCCCAGCCCGATCCGCCAGGTGACGGCGGTCCCTGCGACGACGAGGACGGCGAGCGCGAGCAGCTTGCCGGCGTCCACGAGGTCGATCGCCGCTCGCAGCGCCGCCGTGCGCTGCGGGGAGCCGTCGTCGACGCCGGCGACCAGCACGAGGAGCAGGCTCACCTGGAGCCAGGACAGTGCGGCGGCGGTGACCCCGGCCCCCACGGTGAGAGCCGGCCCGCGTCCGTCGTTCCGGCGAACAGCCAAGCGGGCAAGGCTGACGGCGAGCACCGCCAGGGCCACACCTGCCGTGCCGTGCACCAGGAGCGACTGGACGACCATGCCGAAGCGGTGGTCGGCGATGTGGGTGTGCACCTGGACGGCCGTCGCGCCGGTCGGTACGGCGGGCACTGCGAGCAGGCCGGCGATCCACGCCGCGACGTAGGCCGAGGAAGCCGCCGCCGCCTGGCGGGGGAGGCTGCTGCGGACCGGGATCACTGCTGCCACCAGACCAGCAGAGCGGCGTTGACGGCGGCGGCGAGGCCGAAGGCCGAGGCGAGCTGGGGGCGCCCGGCCTGCACGAGCGCGGCGACCGCGGCACCGAGCACCAGCGCCTGGACGGCGAGCCGCGCCGCCGAGGGAAGGGCCACCGCGGCCCGTGGTGAGGCGAACAGCCCCCAGACGACGGCGGCCACGACAGGCGCGCCGACCCCGGCCAGCACGCGGACAGCGACGGGGACGCCGAGCGTGAAGCCCCAGAGGGCCAGCGCGGCGAGCGCGCTCAGCTCCAGGGCGAAACGGGCTACCAGGTTGGCGCCCTGCAGTACGGCGAGGCTCATTCCGGCTCCTTCTGCGTCGGGACGGCTGCAGCGTGGCTGCGCGGTAGGGACGCCGTCGTCGGCGCCCGGGTGGATCCTCCGAGCTCCACCCGACACGCCGGGCGTCTCCACCCGGGGATGGATTCCGCCGACCCGCGGAAGCTGGCACTGTCGCTGCGTGCAGGTCCGTCCTCGGTTGTTCACGGCGGTGGGGTTCGCCGTCGTGGCGCTGGTCGCGGTGGCGAACGCCGGCGGCGCGGTCGGATTCGGGTCCAGCGGGCCGGCTGCCCAGGTCACCGTTGCCACCGTCGCCTACGCGTTGGCGGCGGGAGTGCTCCTGCTGTGGGGCACCGCGCCGCGATGGGGCGTCGTGGCTCTGCTGGTCACCATGGCCCTGGCCGCCACCGCCGTCCGCAACGCGGATCCCACCGGGCCGGTCGTGGCCCTGTTCCTGATCATGGCCTTCGCGCCGTTGCGCCTGCCGCTGCCGGAGGCGGCGGCCACCGCCGTCGCCTCCGCGCTGGTGTTCAACCTGGAGCAGGCGCGCACCGCGGAGGACCCTGCCCTGTTCGTCCTGGTCACCGACGGCGGCGCCGCCTTCTTCTTCCTCATGGGCTGGCTGCTGCGCCGCGAGCAGGAGCAGCGCATGGAGCTGGAGGCCACCCGGGACGCCGAGCGCAGGGCCGCGGCCCTGGGCGAACGAACACGGCTGGCCCGCGAACTGCACGACGTCCTGGCTCACACCCTGTCGGGGCTGGCCGTCCACCTGGAGGGCGCCCGGCTCCTGGCCCGCTCGGGCCCGACACCGCCCGGCGTCGTCGCGGTCATCGACAGCGCCCATGCCCTGGCCAGGTCCGGGCTCGCGGACGCCCGCCGCGCCGTCGCCACCCTCCGCGGCGACGACCTGCCGGGCCCGGAGCTGGTGCCGCAGCTCGTCGAAGAGCACCGGAGGGCCGGAGGATCCTGCACCCTGACGGTGAGCGGCGACCCGGTGCTGTTGCCGGCCGACGCACGGCTCGCGATGTACCGGGCCGTGCAGGAGGCGCTGAGCAACGTCCGCAAGCACGCGCCCGATGCCGCCGCCGAGGTCGTCCTGCGCTGGGAACCGGAGGAAGCAGTGGTCATCGTCGAGGACCACGGGGCGGCCGGCCAGGTCTCATCCCCCGATCCGGTCGGCTACGGCCTGACCGGCCTGGCCGAGCGGGCACACCTGCTGGGGGGACGGTTCGAGGCCGTTCCCACCTCGGACGGGTTTCGCGTCGAGCTCGCCGTCCCGGTGGCGAGGTGAACGTGCGCGTCCTCCTCGTGGACGACCAGCGGGTCGTCCGCGACGGGCTGACTCTGCTCCTGGGGCTGCTCCCCGGGATCGAACTGGTCGGCAGTGCCGAGGACGGGGAGCAGGCGCTGGAAGCGGTGGCCCGGCTGCAGCCGGACGTCGTCCTGATGGACCTGCGCATGCCGCGCATGGACGGCATCGAAGCCACGCGGCGGCTCCGGGCGAACCACCCGGACGCCGCGGTGCTGGCCCTGACCACCTATGCCGACGACGACTCCGTCCTCGCCGCGCTGCGTGCCGGCGCTCGTGGCTACCTGACCAAGGACGCCGGGGCCGAGGACATCGCCCGGGCCGTCGCCACGGTCGCCGCCGGGCAGATGGTTCTCGACCCCGCGGCGCAGGAGCGCGTGGTCCACAATCTGGGCATCGAGGCGTCGGCGTCACGGCCGTCGGCGGGCCGCCGGGCGCTGCCCGACGACCTCACGCGACGGGAGGCGGAGATCCTCGGTCTCATCGCCGAGGGGCTGTCCAACGGCGAGATCGCCACCCGCCTGTACGTCAGCGAGGCCACTGTCAAGACCCACGTCAACCACATCTTCGCCAAGACCGGCGCCCGTGACCGAGCCCAGGCCGTCGCCTACGCCTACCGGACGGGGCTCGCCTCCACATGAGACCGCAAGACGTCTGCCGACGGCACCGGCACATCGGTCGAGGGTCACGCGAACTCCGCCGCGCCGCCGCCCGTCGGTGCTCACGGCCCGGACCGTCCGGCGGACTACGTCGTCCTCTGTCCCGTGCCCGTCACCGCGGTCCCCGGACGGCGGGCGGTACTCGACAGGGCGGTGGGGGCCTGCCAAGGTGCTGCCGGCGGCCGATGCTGAGGAGCGCGACGGGATGACGGCGACGGAGACGTCGGGGCGGGTCGACCGCTGGCCGGGGTTGGACCTCGCCCGGGTGGTGGTCGTCGGCGGCCTGATCCCGTTCCACGCCGCGCTGGTCTTCGACGCGACCGACGACTTCTACGTCAAGAGTGACCGGACCACCGACCTCGTGCCGTTCGCCGCCCCCATCGTGGTCGCGGCGATGCCACTGCTGTTCCTGGTTGCCGGGATCGGCGCATGGCACTCGTGGCAGGCCCGCGGCACCGGTGACTACCTCGCCCGGCGGGTGCGCCGGTTGCTGGTCCCCCTCGTGGCCGGCATCGTGCTGCTCGTTCCCCTGCCGGTGTGGCTGCGGCTGCGGGCGGATCCGGGGTACAGCGAGTCCTACGCGGCTTTCTGGCCCCGCTTCTTCCGCGTCGACGGGGACTGGTCGGAGTTCCCGTTCGTGCTCCGGCCTGCGGTCGACGGCCGGGGGTTCGAGACGGGCCACCTGTGGTTCGTGTACCTGCTGCTGCTGTACTCGCTGGTCGTGCTGCCGCTGTTCGGCTGGCTGGCCTCCGCCGGCGGGCGGCGAGGAGTGCAGCGGTTGGCGACTGCCACGGGGCGACGCGGTGTGGTCCTGCTGCCCGCGGTGCTGCTGGCTGCGGTTGCCGCCGGGTTCGGCCTGGACGAGGGGATGGCCGCCGGCCACGAACTCGGTTTCCTGCTGTTCTTCGCGGCGGGTGGTGTCATGGCCGCCGACGAGCGCTTCCGGGACGCGCTGCGACGGGACGCGGTCCTCGCCGCGGCGACCGCGGTCGGGCTCATGGCCGTCGCCGGAGGGGCTCTCCTGCTCGGTGGGGACGGCGACCTGCTGCTGGACCGCACTCCGCTCGCCCTCGCCGGGAGGGCGGCGTTCGGTGCGGCCGGGTGGTGCGCGGTCGTGGCGGTCATCGGGGGGCTGGGCCGGCTGCGGCCGCGGCAGCCCCGCACGGGTGGGGAGAGCCCGTCGGGTGGTCGCCTCGCCCGCTACGTCGCACCCGCGGTACTGGCCTGGTACGTGCTGCACCAGCCGATCCTCGTGCTGGTGGCCTACCTGGTCGTCGGCGGCCCGATGCACCCGGTGCTGGAGTACCTGGTCATCTGCCTCTGCACGGCCGCCCTCACCCTCCTGGCCTACGACGTGCTCGTCCGGCGGACGGCGCTGACCCGGGCGTTGTTCGCCGGGACCTGAGCCCCGTCGGGACATCGGCACCGGCCGGTCGGTCGCGGCGGCCGGGTCGCCGACCGGCACCCGGCATCGCCTTCAGCCCGATTCTTCAGCGGCGGTCGGCAGCTGGGCCCGCAGGCCCCCGAGCAGCAGCCGCAGGCCGTGGTCGAACTGGGCGGTGAGGTCGGGCCCGTACAGGTGATCGACGGTAGCGGCGATGTGCGGGTAGTGGTCGGCCGGCAGCCGGGCGAGCACCGCGTGCGTGTCCGCCTGATCCTGTACCCCGCCGTCGGGGGAGGCGGCGAACGGGGCTTCGAGTGCAGCGAAGCCGAGGGTGTAGAAGAGCACCGCCTGGTACCCCTTCGCCGCCGCCGCGGGGTCCAGGCCGGCGGTCAACAGCAGCCCGAGGCCGGCGTCGAACCCGTGCAGCGTCGCCTCTTGACGCGGCGGGCGTCTCACCGCCGCCGCCACCAGCGCCGGATGAGCCAGCAGAGCGCGGCGGGTCCGGTGTGCCGCAAGGCGCAGCCGCTCCAGCTCGGCCGGCCGGCACGGCGCCCCGGGCGGCGGCTCGGGACCGGGCCGGCCGTCGCGTGCCTGGGCGAACAGCCGGTCGGCCAAGGCCTCGACCAGCTCGGACTTGTCGGCGAAGAAGCGGTACACCATCGTCGGGACGGCACCGACGGCCTGGCCGAGGCGGCGCATGGTGAGCCCGTCGAGCCCCTCGGCGTCGACGATCTGCATCGCCGCCTCGAGCAGCCCGTCCCGGGTGATCCGCTGCGATCGTGGCACGGCATGGCCCTTCGTCGAGACGTCCCTTGCCTCAGTGAACACCGTTCACCTACGCTGCCGCCATTCGGTGAACAGCGTTCACTCACCCGGTCGGGGAGGGGTCATGACGACTGACGCGCTACGGGAGGGTGCGGAGCGGCGGGCGCGGCAGCGGGTCGAGCAGAAGCTCGGTCTGGCGCTGCACTGGTTGGTCTACCTGGGGGTCAACAGCGGGCTGGTCCTGGCCGCGGGCGGCATCACCGGCTCCGGTTGGCGACTCATGGGATGGGGGCTGGGCCTGGCGGTGCACACGGCCTACGTCGTCGGTGACCTCGGCCGGGTCCGGGAGCGGCTGGTGCAGCGGGAACTGGACCGGGAGCTGGAGCGCGGGCGGGCGCGGTGACCGAGGTCCTGCCGGGGCGATCCGCGGCGGTCGACCGGGGGCCGGCCGATCGCCTGGCGCAAGGCGTGTTCTGGGGGGCGCTGGCGCTGGCCAGCGCCCTGCCGCAGATCGTCGTCGCCGAGCTGACCGGGGAGGCGCCGTCCCTCCTGCCGGTCACCCAGGTCCTGGCGCTCGTCCTGCTGCTGATCGCCGTCCGGCGTTCCGATCGCCTGCGGGGTCTGGACGCGTCGCTCCGCTGGCTCCTGGCGATGGCGGCCGGCTGGCACCTGGTCATCGGCGGCCTGACGGGCACCGATGTCTGGGAGAACTGGCAGCACACCGTCCCGTGGGTCGCCCGCGGCGCCGTGGTCCAAGCCCTGCTGGTGGTACCGACCGTGCTGCTCGTCGTCCTGGGCCCGGGTCGGCTCGGGCGCACCGCGCTGCGGTTGCGTGCCGGGGACGATCGCGTCCGCGCCCGGGCGGGGGTCTACACGGCCGGTGCCGTTCCGGTCTGGCGCCGGCTCGGCACCTTCTGGGCGGTCGGCATCACCGCCGGCACGGCCACCGCCATGTGGTTCGCCCTGGGTTCGGACTTCGGCGATCCGACCGTCCTCCTGTGGTCCCTGCCGTTCGTCGCGCTGCTGGCCGCGACCAACACCGTCAACGAGGAGTTCGGCTACCGCAACGTGCCGCTCGCCGTGCTGCCATCGGTCGTCGGCACACGGGGGGCGCTGGCTGGAACTGGCCTGCTGTTCGGCCTGGCCCACTACCACGGCAATCCGCCCGGTGCCTCGGGCGTGCTGCTGGCGGGCTTCCTGGGGGTGCTCCTGGCCAAGAGCATGGTGGAGACCGGCGGATCCCGGTGGGCCTGGATCATCCACTGGCTGCAGGACATGGTGATCTTCTCCGCCTTGACCCTGGCCTGGACGAACCTGTAGCTCGGGTGCCATCGGAGCGCGGCGGAGGCCGCCGCGGGTTCACGCGCGTGCCGGTGGACCGGGCCCGTTCACCGTCGGCGTCAGGCCGGGACGCCTGCGTCCTCGGCGAGTGCGGAGTGCACGAGCGACACGACTGTCGCCCCTTCTCCGACGGCCGACGCCACCCGCTTGACCGAGCCGGCCCGGACATCCCCGACGGCGAACACCCGCGGCAGGCTCGTCTCCAGCAGCAGCGCCTCGTGGGCCGCCCTGTCCGGGGCATGCTCGTCCCGCAGGTCCGGGCCGGTGAGGACGAAGCCGTGGGCGTCCCGGCGGATCTCGTGCGGCAACCACCCGGTGTCCGGCACAGCGCCGATCATCACGAACATCGCGTCGGCCTGGACCTCGATCTGCTCACCTCCTGACCGGAGCGTCAACGACGTCAGCCACTCGGTGCCGCCACACGCGACGACTTCCGTGCCGGTCAGGACTTGGACGTTGGGCAGGGACGCCAACTGCTCGACCAGGTAGTGCGACATACCGGACGCCAGCGATCCGGACCGGACGACGAGGGTGACCTGATCGGCGGACTCGGCGAGCTTGACCGCCGCCTGGCCGGCCGAGTTGCCTCCACCGACGATGAACACCCGCCCACCGGAGATGCCGGGAAGCTGGACCGTGGGGGATCCGTACTGGACCCCCGACCCGACCAGCGCCTCGGCGCCGGCCGCAGGCAGGCGTCGGTAGCTGACGCCGATGGCGAGGACGACGGCGCGGGCACGCACCTCGCTGCCGTCCTCAAGGCGGATCACGTGTTTGCCGTCCTCCCTGTGCAGCGACGAGACCCGTCGCGGAACCAGCACCTCGGCGCCCAGCCGCACCGCCTGGGTGCCCGCGCGCTGCATGAGCGCGCCGCCGCTGATGCCGCTCGGGAAACCGAGGTAGTTCTCGATCCGGGAACTGGTGCCTGCCTGGCCGCCGTAGGCCTGCGACTCCAGGACGAGGGTGCGCAGTCCCTCCGACGCGCCGTAGACCGCAGCGGCCAGACCGGCCGGTCCCGCGCCGACGACGACGAGGTCGTAGCGGTCGCGGGCAGGAGTGGTCCGGGCGCCGAGCGCGTCGGCCACCTGTCGCGGCTCCGGGTCGAGGAGCACAGCTCCGTTGTGGAAGAGCAACAGCACCTGGTCCGGGCGCGCGGCGTGATGTCCGCGCAGCAGGCTGCCGCGCCCGGATCCCGGGTCCAGCCACTCGTGCGGAAGGCCGTTGCGGGTGAGCAGGTCACGCAGTTCGTTGCCGCGCGCCGAGGTCGGCGCACACACCACCGTGATGGTCCGCACGGCCATCAGCTGGTCCAACTGCCACTCTTCGATCAGGTCGTCCACTGGTGGGTGCAGGCGGTCAGCTGCGGGGCGCCACGGGTGCGGAACGGCTGCATGGGCGTCGCCGCTGGCGAGCGCGCCGCGGACCAGCTCACCTTCGTCGTACTGCGCGGGGTCGGTGACGTACGCGGCGGACAACAGGACGCGTCGCACCCCGGGGAACCGGTGGCGGATCTCGGCCAGCAGGGCGGACCCCTGCCCGCCAGGCAGTCGGCTGGCGACCAGCGCGAGCGCCACGGTCCGGGACCGTTCGACGAGCAGGTCCGTGGCCGCCTCGCCGGTGGCCGCAGCGAGCACCCGTTCGGCGCCGAGGTGGGCGGACAGGTCGGCGACCAGACCGCTTCGGACGCTGTCGTCCGGGACGACGACCAGGACCGCCCCCGGAAGGGCTTCCGACGACTGGGACATGCCCTCTACTCTGCCGGATCTCGCTGGCCCGTCGGCCCGTCCCGCCCGCGGTCAGCGGATCGCATCCGTACCCGCCGGCTCGTCCGCGTCGTCACGTCCCGACGCCCGAGGAGATGACCGTCATGACCGTTCCAGCCGGTCCCGCCTCCGCCATCGCACCGGTCCTCCGGTTGCTCGTCGACACGGGGGAGAGCCGGCGATGACCCTTGCCACCGCGCTGCGCGGCCGGCTGCCGTGGTTCCTGCGCCGCCGCGGCACCTGCAGCCACCTGGACGCCGTGCGCGACGTCTCGCCCAGCGCCGACGGGTGCGAGGACTGCCTGAAGACCGGTGACGCCTGGGTGCACCTGCGCATGTGCCTGGTCTGCGGGAAGGTCGGCTGCTGCGACCAGTCGAAGAACAAGCACGCCACCGCTCATTTCCGCGAGACCGCCCATCCGCTCGCGCAGTCACGCGAGCCTGGCGAGTCGTGGCGCTGGTGCTACGTCGACCAGGTGATGCTCACCCGCTGAAGCCCGTGCCCGGCGCCGACGCAGTCGGGCGTGACGGGATCAGAGCTCCCGGCGGGCCACGCCGCGGACGGCGAGCAGCAGCGCCGCGCCAGTGGCGAGGGTGGCGACGAGCGCGGCACGCAGGTAGTCGCCCGTGTCGGCGCCCTGAAGGAGGGCGGTGGGGGCACCGGCGAGAGCCGAGGGCATCCACGGCTGCAGCGCCGGGATCGCGGCGAGCAGCGGGAGGACCAGGACGACGGCGAGAGTCACCGCGACGGCCGACAGCGTGCTCCGGGCGCGGGTGGCGACCGCCGCGGTGACTGCAAGGGCGAAGACCAGGTACAGGGAGCTCAGTGCCCACCCGGTCAGCACGGCCGGGATGTCGGGCAGGCCGATCAGGACGCCGGTCTCGTACACCGCCAGGGCGGTGCCGGCCGCGTGGGCGGCCACGGCGGCGCCGGTGACCACCGTCCAGCGGGGGAGGACCAGCCGGGCGGCGGAGGGCACGCGGGTGCGGTAGAAGACAGCGAGTGTGGGGTGGGCGTTGACGGTCAGCGCCGCGGCGGCGAGGACCAGCGCCGCGAGAAGCCCCAGCTGGAGCGCGTTGCCGGTGTAGCCGTCCATGGCGTCGGCGGGCGTGGGCGCGGTGGCCCGCACGGTGATGTTCCCGGCCGTGCCGACCGCGGACAGGAGCTCGTCTGCGTAGCGGGCCAGCAGCGGGCCGGTGCACGCGAAGAAGAGGAAGGGAGCAGCCAACCCGATCCACCGTCGGGTGCGGGTCAGGCGCAGCCACTCCAGCCGCCACAGCCCGAGCGGCCGGATGGTCCCGGCCTTGCGGTGCACGCCGGAAGCGGCCGGTGGACGGCTCGTGGTTGCGGTCACGGGTTCTCCCGGGTGGTGGTCAGGGACAGGAACGCGGTCTCCAGGTCGGCGGTGTGCGGCTCGATCGCCACGATCCGGGCGCCGCATGCGGCCAGCGCGGGCACCAGCCCGATCTCCGCGGAGTGGGCGCTGGTGACGTCGACGCGGAGGACGCCCCGCGCGGGGCTGGTCACCCGCGTGACCCAGGGCTGGTCCTCGAGGGCCGCCCCGGCCCGGTCCGCGCCGTCGCGCAGCCGCACCGTCCAGGCGGGGCGGGCGTGGTCGGCGAGCAGGTCGGCGGTGGCCCCCTGGTAGAGCAGCCGACCGTCGCGCAGCACACCGATGGTGTCGGCCACCCGCTCGACGTCGGCGAGGATGTGCGTGGACAGGATGACCGTGCGGTCGCCGGCCATCCCGGCGATCAGGTCGAGCATCCCCGCCCGGCCGGCCGGGTCCAGGGCGCTGGTGGGCTCGTCGAGCACCAGGATCTCCGGGTCGGTCACCAGGGCAGCGGCCAGGCCCACCCGCTGCCGCATGCCACGGCTGAACCCACCGACCCGGCGGTACGCGGCGTCGCCGAGGCCGGCGTGGGACAGCGCCTCGTGCACGCGCGCGGCCGGGAGGTGAGGGGCGCTCAACGAGCGGGCGAGCTCGACGGCCTCGGCGGCGGTCAGCCACGGCTCCAGGTCGGGCACGTCGGGGCAGACGGCGATGCGCTCGACCGGTACGGCCGTGGTGACGGAACCGGCGTCGGCGCGGCGAAGCCCGGTCACGATGGACAGCAGGGTGGTCTTGCCGGCGCCGTTGGGGCCGACGATGCCGTAGACGCTGCCCCGGGGGACGAGCAGGTCGACGCCGTGCACGCCGGCGCCACCGGGGTAGCTGCGGGTGAGACCGGCGGTGCTGATCGCCCACGGGTGGCCGGGGTCGACCGCCGGGCGGTGCGCCAGGCTCGCCGCGAGCGGAGTACGGGCGCTCATCGCTGCTGACGCCCGGCGACGAGGTAGGCGACGGCGCCGAAGGGGATGGAGAACAAGCAGATCAGCGCCCACCCCCACCGCGGCAGCCACCGCGGATTCGGGAAGCGGGCGAGGTCAGCCAGCGCGTAGGCCACGACACCGACGGCGAGCAGGAGCAGCGGGGCCAGGGCCAGCACGGTGCTCGAGGACATGGCAGGTCCTTCCGGGGAGGGGAACGGGCAGTGAGGACGGGCAGACGGGGTCGGGCGGTGACGGGCGCCGTCAGGCCTCCGACTCCGTCAGATCGCGCGCAGTACGTGGTCGGCGAAGCCGTCCAACCGGGTCTGCAGGGCTGTCGCCCGTTCGGAGATCACCTCGTCGGGGTCACGGGTCTGCAGCCACGGGGGGATGTCGGTCCTGACCCGTCGGGAGCAGTTCAGGTCTGCGCAGATGTACTGGCCGACGGTGTTGCCGTTGCGTCCGGCCTCGCCGGCTCGCCGGGCGGTGAACAGGGAGACGTCGGCGCCGGACTGAGTGCTCTGGCAGAGCAGGCACATCGCGGCCGACCGGCTGGACATGCCGGTGTCGGCGGCGCGCAGCGCGATGCCCAATGGCCGGCCGTCGCGCCACCAGACGGCGTATCCGCGCAGTGGCGCTCGGGGTCTCGCCAGCCGAGGAACTCGCGCTCGTCCCAGGGCACGTCGTCCAGACTGCCGGGCAGAGTCATGGCCAGCGCCTCGCTGCGGGAGCAGTTGACGAACGAGCGCCGGATCTCCTTGTCCGTCAACGCCTTCATCGAAGCGTCCTCCTTGCAGGGTGGGGAAGTCAGCGGAGGGTGGTGAGCAGTACGGCGAGTGCAGCTGCGTCGTCGTGGCCGATGAGCAGTTCGTCGTACCGGTGCCCCTGGAGGCGCAGACGGAGGGCCGGCTGGCCACGGCGGACGTCGACGAGGCGCCGGGCGCCGCGGCCGCGCCAGGTGCCGACCATCCGTCGACCGGGGATGCCCAGCCCGGGTGCACGCAGGCCGCGGGCGGCGGTGAGCCCGTCGGCCACGGCCTCGGCGCTGGTGATCGCCGAGCGGGGGACGACCTGATGGCGGAGCAGGCCGGCGATCCTGCTGAAGCGGGGGAGCCGGACGGTGAGGGTGTCGTCGGAGACGTGGATCGCGGCGGTCATGGGGGCTCCGTGGCTCGCGGCAGGGCAGGGTGCCCCGCTCGGTCCCGACGCTAGGAGCGGAGCGCCGCTCGGTCGTCCTCCGGACGTCCCGTTCCGAACCCCTCCCGGAGGAGGACCGCCCGAGGTGGAGCTCGTACTCAGGAGCCGGCCGGCGTGACGAGCCCGCGCTCGTATGCGAGCACGACCGCCTGGACCCGGTCGCGCAGGCCCAGCTTCATGAGCACGTTGCTCACGTGGGTCTTCACCGTCGTCTCGCTGAGGACGAGTTCCCTGGCGATCTCGGCGTTGGACAGCCCTCGTGCCACGAGCAGCAGGACCTGGTGCTCGCGTTCGGTGAGCTGGGCTAGGGGGGCCGGCGCGGTCGTCGTGGTGGCGGGCAGCTGCCGGGCGAAGCGGTCGAGCAGGCGGCGCGTGACCCGGGGGGCGACGACGGCCTCGCCACGGTGGACGACGCGGACGGCCTCGACGAGGTCGTCGGCGGGGACGTCCTTGAGCAGGAACCCCGACGCCCCGGCACGGAGTGACTCGACGACGTACTCGTCGAGGTCGTAGGTCGTCAGCACCAGCACGCGTGGCGGGGTGTCGAGCTCGCCGAGCCGACGGGTGGCCTCGACGCCGTCCATCCGCGGCATGCGGATGTCCATGAGGACGACATCAGGGTGCAGTGCGCGGGCTTGGGCGAGGGCGACCTGACCGTCGGCGGCCTCGCCGACGACCTCGATGTCCGACTCGGTCTGGAGGATCAGGCGGAAGCCCGTACGGAGCAGCGGCTGGTCGTCCACGAGCAGGACGCGGATCGTCATGACTGGCTCCGGGTGGTCGTCGGGAGGCTGGCGGTGACGGTGAAGCCGCCTCCGCGGTGAGGGCCGGTCCGCAGGCTGCCGCCATAGGCCGCGACGCGCTCGCGGAGCGAGTTCAGACCGTGGCCGTCGGGCGGGGAGTCGGCGAACCAGCTCAGGGCGCCGCGGCCGTCGTCCTCGACAGCCAGGCACAGGCACCCCTGTCTCCAGTCGAGCGTGACGCGGGCGGTGGCCCGCCCGGCGTGCTGCCGAATGTTCCGCAGGGCTTCCTGGACGATCCGGTAGGCGGTCAGGCCTACCCCCTGCTCGACGTCAGCGGGCGTGCCGCTGACCAGCAGCTGGACCTCCATGCCTTCGGCGCGCGCGTCGTGGAGGAGGGCCTCGAGGTCGGCGAGACCGGGCTGGGGTCGCAGCGCCGCTGCATCCTCGGCGGGCCGCAGGACGTCCAGGACCCGGCGCATTTCGGCGATGGCGTCGCGGCCCTTGCTCTCCACGTCGGCCAGCAGCTGTTCTGCGGTGTCCGGGTCGTCGCGCAGGAGCCGTCGGGCCGCCGCGGTCTGCACGGTCAGTTCCGTGATGCCGTGGGTGACCAGGTCGTGCATCTCCCGGGCGATCCCTGCCCGTTCGTCCACCTCCGTGGCTCGCGCACGGGCCTCGCGCGCCTCGAACAGGGCCCTGTTGCGCTCCTCGCGGCCGGCGCTCTCGGCCCGGTGGCTGCGCACCGACCGGCCGACGGCCCAGACGGCGACGATCATGAAGCTGTTGCTGACCCAGTCGGCCAGGGTGGGCTCCATCGGCCCTACCACCAGGAGCAGTCCTACCAGCAGGTACACGAACCCTGCGGCCGGCGCGCTCACCGACACCGGCCGCCGGGCGGCGACCGTGTACAGGATGAGCAGCGGTGCGAAGGTGGCCACGCTCTGCGGGTAGCCCAGCTGGAGCGGTATCAGCGACGCGCCGCAGGCGACGAGGAGCGCCGGCACGGGCCAGCGGGTCCGCACGGCGACGGCCGCGCCGGCGAGCAGGGTCAGCCCGACACCGAACGCGTCCGGTTCCCGGTAGTCGAACGTCGCCAGCGCCGGGGTCGACCAGAGGGACAGGACACCGAGCGCGGCGACCAGGGCGCCGAGCGCGGCATCGAGCCGCGCCGCGTGTCGTCGCAGGAAGTCCACCGCCGCGGCGGCCAGTCGTCGCACGTCCGGAACGGTAGGTCACTCCGCGGGCCGGACGACTCCTCCTCGAGGACCGGTCCGCCCCGCTTTCCTCCTCTCGGAGGAGGAGGTCGAGAACCGCTCACCGGCGGCTGGTAGCTCGGTAGCCTGTCCAGCCGTGTGGAGCACCGACAGCGCGACCGCCGACGACACGAGGCGACCCGCTGGCGTGGGAGAGGTGCCGGGGGTGGACCCGGGCGTCGACGACCTCCCCGCCGCACCGGGCAGCGGGTCCGAGTCCGCCGGCGCCGCCGTCCTGCGGGAGCTGGGGCTGGACGCGCTGGTGGAGATGCTGGAGACCTCCGGCTACGGCGTCTGCGTGACCGGCGACGACCACCGGTGGGTGTACCTGAACCCCAGCGGCTGCCGCCTCGTCGGCCGTTCGTTCGCCGAGTTGCAGGGCGAGGACTACCTGCTGTCGTTCCCGGAGCACGAGCGGGCGTACCTCCTGGCCCTGGAGCACGACCAGCGGGACGGCGACACCGGCTTCTACGCCAACACGATCGTGCGGCCGGACGGCCGCGAGGTCGGCATCACGTGGTCGGGCTCGGTCCTGCACGCGGGCGGCAAGGAACTCGCCCCGGCGATCTTCCACCCCACCTTCGGGCTGGCCAGCGCCGGGCAGGACGCGGTGGCCCTGGGCGCGGCGGCCGCCCGCATCGCCGAGGGCGGGTCGGTCGGCGAGGTGCTGGACTCCCTGGCCGAGGAGGCCGTCGCGCGGTCGCGCGCGGTGGCCTGCCTGGTGCTCGTGGAGTGCCCCGACGGCCGGCTCGCCCTCGGCGCCGGCGCCGGACTGCCCGAGCAGCTCGACGACGCAGTGCGGGCTGCCCATTTGCGGCTGGCGGATCTGCCCGGCGGTGACCAGCTGACGACGGGGCGGCTGATGCTGCTGTCCGACGGCCGGTCCCGGCTGGCCGCGTCGCCGTCGACGTCGATCATCGCCGAACTGACCGCCGGACTGGCGTGGGAGGGGTCGGTCAAGGTGCCGCTGCACCGGGGCGGGCAGATCGTCGGCGCCCTCGTCCTGCTCCTGCCGGTCACCGTCACCGCGCCCACGAAGGCGGAGCTGACCTCGTGGTCGGCCCTGGGGGCGCACGCGTCGGTGGCGCTGGCCGACGAGCAACTGCGGGAGCAGGCCGCCGCGCACGCCGCCGAGCTGGAACGGCACCGGCTCGGCCGGGACCTGCACGACTCGGTGAGCGCGGCCCTGTTCTCCATCCACGCACGAGCGCAGGCGATCCAGCGGGGGCTGGCCGCGGGCGCTCCCGAGGTGGTGGCCGAGGCCGCGCGGGACCTGGAGGCCCTGTCCAAGGAGGCGGTCTCCCAGCTCCGGCAGATGGTCTCCGGGATGCGCGGGCACCACTCCGAGCCGCCGGTCGACCTGCCGGAGGCGCTGCGCCAGCTGGCGACCACCTGCACCACACGCCACGGGCTGCCGGTGCGGCTGCAGCTGGACGACGCGGTGCCGCCCGTGGGGGCCGAGGCCACCCAGCACCTGGTGCGGATCGCGGGGGAGGCGCTGCACAACTGCCTCAAGCACGCCGGCGCCTCCGCGGCGGCCGTCGCCCTGGGCGTGCGTGGCTCCGAACTCGTCCTCACCGTCACCGACGACGGCTGCGGGTTCGACCCCGCCGCCCGTCGGGCCGGGGGCCACGGGCAGCGGACGATGCAGGAGCGGGCGAGGCTCTGCGGCGGGACGGTGCACGTGGACAGCGTCCCCGACCGCGGCACCCGCGTCGTCGCGCGCATCCCTCTGGCCGCCTGAGACAGGCACCGGAGGGGCGTCCCGTGCGGGGCGCCCCTCTGGCCGTTGCTGCCCGATCAGGTGGTGGCGATGGCGTCGAGCACCTGCATCCGCGCCGCGCGCCGGGCCGGCCAGACGGCGGCCAGGACGCCGATCAGGGCGCCGATGGCGAGGAAGAGGACCAGCCGCCCGCCCGGGACGACCAACTCCGAGATGCCCTGGTCGGCGAGCGCCCGGCTGAGGCCGATCCCGATCAGCGCGCCCAGCGCGAGCCCCAGCACCGACCCGTACACCGAGATGAGCACCGACTCGAGCCGGACCATCCGGCGCAGCTGGGCGCGGGTCATGCCGATCGCCCGGAGCAGGCCCACCTCGCGGGTCCGCTCGAGCACCGACATCGCCAGGGTGTTGACGATGCCCAGGACGGCGATCAGCACCGACAGCACCAGCAGGGCGTTGATCAGCATCAGGATCTGGTCGACCTGCCCCTTCTGCTCGCCGGCGAACTCGTCGCGGTCCTTGAGGGTCACGACCGGGTAGGGGTCGATCGCCGTCTCGATGGCCGATCGCACGGACGCGGTGTCCGCGCCGTCCGCGACGTCCACGAAGACGTACCGGTCCAGCCCCGCACCACCGGTGACGGCGAAGGTCTCCAGCGACACGACCGCCGGTGCGATCACCTGGTTGGCCGCGAAGACGCCGCCGACGGTCAGCTGTGCTGTGTCCCCGGTGGCCGTCACCATCTGCACGGTGTCACCGACGTCCCAGCCGTGGCTGTCCGCCGTCGGCTCGTCGACCACCAGCCCCCGGCCGGCGAGGCCTGCGCTGCTGCCGTCGCGGTAGTCCAGCAGCACCGTGCTGTCCAGCGTTGCAGGGTCGATCGCCGCGACCAGGGTTCCCTGCCCGTCGAGCATGGCCTGGCCGAACCGCTCCTGGGTGACGGCCTCGACCCCGTCGATCGTGCGGAGCCGGTCGGCGACCTCCGGGGTGAAGGGTTGACCCACCGAGGTCGAGACGACGAAGTCCGCTCGCAGCGCCGTGCCGATCAGCTTGTCGACCGAGGCGTTGGTCGACGCGCCGAGGATGCTGAACGCCGTCACCAGGGCGAGGCCGACCATCAGGGCCGATGCCGTGGCCGCCGTCCGGCGGGGATTGCGCTGGGCGTTCTCCCGGGCGAGGTGCCCGGTCGTTCCCCACACCCGGGGCAGGACGGCCCCCACCGACCGGGCGAACGGCCGCGCCAGGACCGGGCTCAGCGCGATGGCGGCCAGGACCAGGCTCAGCCCGCCGAACCCGACCAGCTGGGCGGCGCTCCCGCCGTCGGCCAGGAGGCTGGTGACCAGTGCACCGGCACCGACGACGGCCAGCACCGAACCGGTGAGGGCGCGCCGGCGCAGCGAGCGCTCCGCCGCCACGTGGTCGTCGCGCATGGCCGCGACCGGAGGGGTGGCGGCCGCCCTGCGGGCGGGCAGGTACGCCGCGACCAGCGTGACCACGACGCCGACGGCGTAGGACCAGGCGATGGTGCCCGCCGAGAGGACCAGGTTCCCGTCCAGCGTCAGGCCGAAGCTCCCGAACAGCGCCCGCAGGGCCGAGGCGATGCCGAACCCACCCAGCAGCCCCAGCGTCGAACCGAGGATGCCCATGACGAGGGCCTCGGTGAGCACCGATCGGGTCACCTGTCCGCGGCCGGCCCCCAGGGCGCGCAGAAGCGCCAGCTCCCGCGTGCGCTGGGCGACGAGCATGGAGAAGGTGTTGAGGATGATGAACGACCCCACGAACAGGGCGATGCCGGCGAACGCCGTCAGCAGCACGGTGATGAAGGAGAGCCCGTCCTCCAGCGCCGCTGACTGCTCGTCGGCCTGCTCCTGCGCGGTCGTCACGTCGTAGTCGTCCCCCAGGGCGGCGGCGATGCGGTTCCGGAGCTCGTCGTGGGACACCGCGTCGGCGGCGAGCACGTTGATGCCGGTGAAGTCGTCCCCCAGTCCGAGGAGCGTCTGCGCGGTGCCCAGGTGGAACGCGGTCAGGGAGGCACCGGCCAGACCGCCGTCCTCGCCGAAGGTGAAGATGCCGACGACCTCGGCCTCGATGCGCGGGCCCGGGGTGAGCAGGGTGACGCGGTCGCCGACGGTGTAGCCGATCTCCTCGGCCGTCGCCGCGTCGAGCGCGACCTCGCCGTCGCGAGCCGGTGCCCGCCCGTCGGTGAGCTCGCTCGGTGACAGGTCCGGGTCGTCGAACCAGCTGACGCCCACACCCGGTGCACCGCCGGTGTCGAGCACGTCGCCGTCCCGGTCCAGGACGTAGACGCCCTCTGTCTGCACATACCCCTCCGCCGCGGCCACGCCGTCGACGGCGCGCACCTGCTCCACCAACGCCGAGGGCAGGTGGGCGGTGGTGCCGCTGGGGCCGTTGACGCCCTCCTCGAAGGCCGCCGCGGGCTCGACGCTCACGTCGGCAGCGGTGCTCTCGAACAGCGCGGTGAAGGTCCGGTTCAGGGTGTCGGTGAAGATCATGGTTCCGGCGACGAAGGCGACGCCGAGCACGATGGCGAGTCCGGAGAAGGCGAGCCGCAGCTTGTGCGCCATCAGGCTGCGCCAGGTGGTCCGCCACATCTCAGATCGCCTCGGTGGCGCCGCGGCCGGCGGTGTCGAAGGCCTTCATGCGCTCGAGGACCCGGTCGGCGGTCGGGGCCGCCATCTCGTCGACGATGCGCCCGTCGGCCAGGAACAGCACCCGGTCGGCGTAGGAGGCTGCCGACGGGTCGTGGGTCACCATCACGACGGTCTGGCCCATCTCGCGCACGGAGGTGCGCAGGAACGAGAGCACCGAGGCGCCGCTGCGGGAGTCGAGGTTCCCGGTGGGCTCGTCGGCGAAGATGATGTCCGGCCGGCTCGCCAGGGCGCGGGCGCAGGCGACGCGCTGCTGCTGCCCGCCGGACAGCTCGGTCGGCCGGTGTCCCAGCCGCTCTCGCAGGCCCACGGCGTCGATGACACCATCCAGCCAGGCCTGGTCGGGGGTGCGACCGGCGATGTCCATGGGCAGCGTGATGTTCTCCAGCGCGGTCAGCGTGGGCAGCAGGTTGAAGGCCTGGAAGATGAAGCCGACCTTGTCCCGGCGCAGCCGGGTGAGGCCCTTGTCGTCCAGGGCGCTGATCTCGGTCTCGCCGATCCACGCCTGGCCGGAGGTCAGGCTGTCCAGACCGGCCATGCAGTGCATCAGCGTCGACTTGCCGGACCCCGAGGGGCCCATGATCGCGGTGAACTGACCGCGGCGGAACGCGACGTCGACGGTGTCGAGGGCGACGACCCGCGTGTCGCCCTCGCCGTACACCTTGCTCAGCGCCGCTCCGCGAGCGGCGTACGTGTGAGCGGCCGCCAACACGTCGGCTGCGGTCGTCCCCTGCTGGACCGTTGTCACGATCCCTCCTCGGTGGTCCGTGGGTGCCGCAGCTCCTGCGGCGCCATGAATCGTCGAGGCGGATGCGCGCCCGGCCATCGGCCGGACGGAGGGATCTGCGCGTGGGTCTGCAGGAGGAGGTCGAGGCCCGTCTCCTCCTCGAGGAGGACCGGGGGGTCGGTCCCGGCGCACGACCCGTCCGGCCATCGTCGTGGGGAACATCGGCGTCATGACGACGAACTGGACGACGGTGCGGCCGGTTGCAGCCCCGATTCTGCTGCTGGGCGGGGCCGCCGTGTTGCTCCTGACCAACGACACCCCGAGCTCCCAGGCCGCTCGATCCGCCGCCGGCGCGGTCGCGGACTGGCCTACGTGGGGGCAGCACGCACTGGCCGGCGCGAGCGAGGGCGGACTGGTGCTGCTGGCACTGCTGCTCGCGGCCTCGGCGTGGCAGGCGCGTGCTCGCGGGCCTCGTCCGGTGGCCACCGCGGTCGTGGGCGGTGTCGGCGTGCTGGTGGCCCTGGGAGTCAGCGAGCTGGTGAAGGCGCTGGTCGCCCAGGACCGCCCGTGCCGCACGGTCCCCGGCCTCGACGCCATCGCCGAGTGCCCGCCCGTCGGCGACTGGTCGTTGCCGAGCAACCACGCAACCCTGGCGGCGGCTCTGGCCGCTGCCCTGATCTGGAGGATCCCCCGGTGGTGGCCGGTCGCCACGCTGCTCGCCCTGGGGGTCGCTGCCGCCCGCGTGGGCCTCGGGGTGCACTACCCGCACGACGTGGTGGACGGGCTGGTACTCGGTGCCCTCGTCGTGTCGCTGTTCGTGCTGATGCTGCGCGGCCCGGCGACCCGACTGGTGACCGCCGCCAGCGGTGTGCCTTTGATCAGGCCGATCCTGTCGGCCGAGCGGCGGCCGCACAGCTGGAGTCGGGAGTCAGGTCCTGGGGCCCGCCCTGGGGCGCACGACGCTGCCGCCGCCCCGGCCACCCGCCGGGGACAGGGGGTGGCCGGGGCGCTGCCTGCTCGACAGGCGGCGGAACGACGGAGTCCCATCGCACCGAGGCGAGGGGCCGCCGGCACGTGAGCACCGCGATGGGAGGACGGAAGCCCGTCGACACCGCCGGACGCCGCTGACACGATGTGTCCCCTGCGCCGACGGTGTGGCGGTGACCGGAGTCGTCGGCGTCGGGGCGCGACCTCGCGAGGGTGGTGGTCGGGATGGGCCCGCTGCTCAGCACGAAGCTGAACGTCCCCCGGCGGCGGCGCGGCTTGGTGGCGCGGTCGCGGCTGAGCGAGCGCCTGGGTCGCGGTGACGAGGCGGCTCTGACGCTCGTCTCGGCGCCCGCCGGATTCGGGAAGACCACCGTTCTCACGGAGTGGCTGGCCGCCGCCGATGGGAGGTCGATCGCCTGGCTGTCGCTCGACGAGCGGGACGACGATCCGACCGTCTTCTGGACCTACGTCGTCTCCGCCTTGCAGACCGCGGTCGCCGGTGTGGGCACCGGCGCGCTCGCGCTCCTGCAGGAGCCGCACGCGGCCATGGACGAGGTGCTCGTCGCCCTCGTCAACGACCTCGACGCCGTGCCGGGCGACGTGGTGCTGGTCCTGGACGATTACCACCTCGTCACGGCTCGGGTCGTGCACGAGTGGATGACCTTCTTGCTCGAGCGGCTGCCGCCCCACGTCCACCTGGTGATCGCCACCCGCGCCGACCCGCCCCTGCACCTGGCCCGACTTCGGGCGCGCGGCGAACTGGTCGAGGTCCGTGCAGCGGACCTGCGCTTCACGGCCGGGGAGACGGCCACGTACCTCACCGACGCGATGGGCCTGGCCGTGAGCCCGGAGCACGTCGCGGCGCTCGACACGCGGACCGAGGGGTGGATCGCCGCGCTGCAGCTCGCGGCGTTGTCGATGCGGGGCCGCGACGACGTCGCCGGCTTCATCGCCGGCTTCGCCGGCGACGATCGCTACGTCGTCGACTACCTGGTCGAGGAGGTGCTGGAGCGCCAACCCGGTGACGTACGGGACTTCCTGCTGCGGACGGCCGTGCTCCGCCGGCTCAGCGGCCCGCTGTGCGACGTCGTCGTCGGCCGGGACGGCGGCACGTCGATGCTGGAGGCCCTGGAGCGCGCGAACCTGTTCCTGGTCCCGCTGGACGACCGCCGCCACTGGTACCGGTTCCACCACCTGTTCGCCGACGTGCTGCACGCGCGGCTGCTGGCCGAACAGCCCGAAGCCGTCCCGGAGCTGCACCGGCGGGCCGGCGACTGGTTCGCCCAGCACGGCGAACCCGCCGAGGCGATCCGGCACGCGCTGGCCGGTGGCGACCCCGAACGGGCGGCCGACCTGGTGGAGCTGGCCATGCCGGCGGCCCGGCAGAACCGCCAGGAGACCACGCTCCGCCACTGGTTCAAGCAGCTGCCGGAGCAGGTGCTCCGTGACCGGCCGCTGCTCCGCGCGGGATACGCCGGCGCGATCCTGGTCCACGGCGAACTCGACGGCGTCGAAGAGCACCTGCGCGACGCCGAACGCTGGCTGGACGCGGCCGGCGCCCGGGAGCCAGGCGGCTCCGGAGCCGACGACGCCGTCCTCCGAGCCGTCCGGGGCCAGGTCGCCGTGTACCGCGCCGCCCAGGCCCGCCTGACCGGCGACCTGCAGGCCACTATGACCCACGCCCAGCGCGTCCTCGACCTCGCCGGGGACGACGAGCACCTGGTGCGCGGCTCGGCGGCCGGGCTGCTCGGACTGGCGTACTGGACCGGGGGTGACCTCGACGCCGCGAACCGCTGGTGGAGCGAGTCCCGTGCGCAGCTGCACCGGGCCGGTCACCACTCGGACACCTTGGGCGTCTCGCTCGCGGTGGCGGACATCGAGCTGGCGCGCGGGAGGCTCCGGGACGCCGAGGCCACCTACCGGTCCGGGCTGACGGCCGCGGTGCGGCACGGCGGGTCCGTGCTGCGCGGAGCGGCCGACATGCACGTGGGGCTGAGCGAGCTCCACCTCGAACGCGACGAGCTGAACGGCGCGCGCGAACACCTGGCCGTGAGCGCCGCTCTGGGGGAGCGCGCCGGCCTGCCGCAGAACCGGCACCGCAGCAGGGTCGCGACGGCGCGGCTGCGGGCGGCGGAGGGCGACCTGGCGGGCGCGGTCGACCTGCTCGACGAGGCCGAGCGCCTGTATGTCGGCGACATGTTCCCGGACGTCCGCCCGATCCCCGCGCTGCGGGCGCGGATGTGGCTGGCGCAGGGCCGGGTGGGCGAGGCGTTCGGCTGGGCGTGCGAGCGCCGGCTGTCGCCCCGGGACGACCTGTCCTACCTGCGCGAGTTCGAGCACACCACGCTCGCCCGTGTCCTGCTGGCACGACACGAGCTCTCGGGTGACCCGGGCAGCCTCGCCCAGGCGACCGGGCTCCTGGAGCGGCTGACGCACGCGGCCGAGGAAGGTAAGCGGAGAGGGAGCGTGATCGAGCTGTCCCTGCTGCTGGCCAGGGCGCAGCAGGCCGGCGGCGACACCCCACGCGCGCTCGCCTCCCTGGACCGGGCCGTGGCGCTCGCCCAGCCGGAGGGGTACGTCCGGGTCTTCCTCGACGAGGGGGAGAGGCTGATCCCGCTGCTGGAAGCCCTCGCCGCCCGGGCGGGCACGAGCCCCTACCTCCACCGACTCCTCGCCGCAGGTCCGGACCAGGACGGCGCGGCTGCCGGCCGACGATCCCTGGTCGAACCGCTCAGCGCCCGTGAGCTCGACGTGCTGCGGCTGCTGGGCACCGATCTGGACGGCCCGGACATCGCCCGCCGGCTGTTCGTCTCGGTGAACACCGTCCGCACCCACACGAAGAACCTCTACGCCAAACTCGGCGTGAACAACCGCCGCGCGGCGGTCCGCCGCGGGCAGGAGCTCGGTCTGCTCGCGCCGACCGCCCACCGGACTCGCGCGATCGCCCCGTAACGCTGCGGCGGGCTGCCGCGGTCGGCGCCGGCCGGCCTCCTGACGGCCCGGTTCATCACCCAAATCACCACACATGGTGATCCGCACTCACCCTCCGGCTTCCTACGTTCCGTGCCGTACCGAGCAGACGCCGGAGCGGCGACCGGGAACCTTCCCGGCCCGGAGCGGCCAGGAGGTCGGCGATGGCGGAGAACCGGCACCTCGGTCTCTCCGACGGGGGGCGCTACGAGATCCGCATCGAGGGCCGACTAGGCCCCCGCTGGGCTCCCTGGTTCGACGGCCTGAGCCTCACCGCGGCCGACGACGGCACCACCGTCCTGTCCGGCCCGGTTGCCGACCAGGCCGCGCTGCACGGCGTCCTCACCCGCATCCGGGACCTGGGCCTGGCCCTGGTCTCGGTCACCCGCCTCGACAGCCACTGATCCGACGACCGCGCACCCGTTGCGGCCAGCACCCACCAGGAGATCGCGATGGCAACGACCACCCCACCCGCACCGACGACCATCGTCCCCACCGATCCGATGCGGCGCACCTCCCGCGCCGCCGGCATCCTCTACCTGCTCACCTTCGTGTCCGTTCCGACCCTCGCGATGTACCAGGACGTGCGGGAGGAGGACGACTTCGTCCTCGGCGCCGGCAGCGACGTCGGCGTGGTCTGGGCGGCGTTGTCGGAGGTCGTCGTCGCCCTGGCCGGCATCGGCACCGCCGTGGTGCTGTTCCGCGTCGCGCGGCGGCAGAGCGAGACCGCCGCGCTCGGGTTCGTAGCCTCCCGGGTCGTCGAAGGCGCCCTCATCATCGTCGGTGTCGTCAGCGTGCTCACCCTGGTCACCCTGCGGCAGGACGTCGCCGGCACTGCCGACGCGGACCCGGCGTCCCTGCTCACCGCCGGCCACACCCTGTCCGCGACCTACGACTGGACGTTCCTGCTCAGCCAGAGCCTCATGCCGGTCTTCAACGCCCTCTGCCTGGGCACCGTCCTGTACCGCTCCGGCCTCGTGCCGCGGATCCTCCCGACCATCGGCCTGATCGGCGCCCCGCTGCTGCTGGCCTCGGATCTGGCGATCTTCTTCGACCTGTACGACCGCACCTCGCCCGCCTCGCTCCTCGGCGCGCTCCCCATCGCGGTGTGGGAGTTCTCCCTCGGCGTCTACCTCGTCGTCAAGGGCTTCAAGCCGGCCGCCGTCGCCGCCCTGCAGGGTCGGCAGGACCAGCGATGAGGGCCGCGGTCTACCGCCGCTTCGGCGGGCCGGACACCGTCGGCGTCGAGGAGGTGCCGCGGCCGACGGTGGGGCCGGACGACGTCCTCATCCGGGTGCACGCCAGCACCGTCAGCGCCGCCGACCACCGCGCCCGCAGCCGCGAGGTGCCCCGCGGACTCGGCCTGCTCGCCGCTACCGGGATCGGCCTGCTCCGTCCCAAGCGGCGCGTGCTCGGGATGGACGCCGCCGGCGTCGTCGAGGCCGTCGGGCACCGCGTCACCCGGTTCGCGCCCGGCGACGAGGTGATCGCGATGCTGGGGGCGGCCTTCGGCGGGCACGCCGAGTACGCCCGGATCCGGCCCGACGGCGCGGTCGCCCACAAGCCCCCGAACATGACGTTCGAGGACGCCGTGACCCTCGTCTTCGGCGGCCTCATCGCCCGCCGCTTCCTGCAGCAGGCGCACCTCGTCCCCGGTGCCACGGTGCTGGTGAACGGCGCCTCCGGCGCGGTCGGCACCGCAGCCGTGCAACTGGCCAAGCACGCCGGCGGGCACGTCACCGCGGTCTGCAGCGGGCCCAACCGAGACCTGGTGAGCTCACTGGGAGCCGACCGGGTGATCGACTACGCGACCGAGGACTTCACCGCCGATCCCGCCACCTACGACGTGATCGTGGACTGCGTCGGCAACGCCCCGTACGAGCGCGTCCGGCACCTGATCCGGCCGGGCGGCGCGCTGCTGCTCGTCATCGCCGACCTGCCCGCGATCCTGCGCGCCCCGATCCGCAGCCGGCGCACCGGCCACCGGATCACCACCGACGGCGGCAAGCCCACCGCCGAGGATCTCCGGGCGCTCGTGGCTCTCGCCCGGGCCGGCGCCTACCGGGCGGTCCGGGACCGCACCTTCGACCTGGCCGACATCGCCGAGGCGCACCGCTACGTCGACACCGGCCACAAGCGCGGCAACGTCGTCCTCCGCCTCCCCGGACCGACGACCTCGTCCATCCAGCAGCACTTCCGAGAGGCAGCGTCATGATCGAGGCACACGAGCTCACCAAGCGCTACGGCGACAAGATCGCCGTCGACGGCATCAGCTTCACGATCGCCCCCGGCTCCGTCACCGGCTTCCTCGGACCGAACGGCGCCGGCAAGTCCACCACCATGCGGATGATCATGGGGTTGGACCGGCCCACCTCCGGGTCGGTCACGGTCAACGGCAAGCCCTACGCCGACCACCGTTCTCCGCTGAGCGAGGCCGGTGCGCTGCTCGACGCCAAGGCCGTCCACCCCGGCCGAAGCGCCCGCTCCCACCTGCGCACCATGGCCGCCACCCACAACATCCCCGCCTCCCGCGTGGACGAGGTCATCGAGATGACCGGCCTGGCCACCGTCGCGGGCAAACGCGTCGGGGGCTTCTCCCTGGGCATGGGCCAGCGCCTCGGCATCGCGTCGGCGATGCTTGCGGACCCCCGCACCCTGATCCTCGACGAGCCGGTCAACGGCCTGGATCCCGAAGGCGTGCAGTGGGTGCGCCGGCTCGTCCGGTCGCTCGCCGACGAGGGGCGGACGGTCTTCCTCTCCTCCCACCTGATGAGCGAGATGGCGCAGACCGCCGACCAGCTCCTGGTCATCGGCCGCGGCCGGATCATCGCCGTAGGCCCGGTGCAGGAGGTCATCGACTCCGTCTCCGCTGCTGCCGTCCGCGTGCGCAGTCCACGCGCCGGCGAGCTGGCCGACCTGGTTCGAGGCGAGGGCGTCGTCGTCACCTCGCCCGAGCCCGGGACGCTCGAGCTCCGTGGGGTCGACGCCGAGACCATCGGGGAGACCGCGTTGGCCGCCGGGATCGTGCTGCACGAGCTGAGCCCGCGCAGCGCCACCCTCGAAGAGGCCTACATGAGCCTCACCCAGGACGCCGTCGAGTACCGCTCCGACGCCACCCTCTCCGCCGCCACCGCTGACACGACATCCACCGGCATGCCTGCCACCGCTGAGGAGACGAACCGATGAGCACCACCCTCGCTGCCCCCGACCCCGTCGCCGCCGTTCCGCCGCCTGCTCCCGCACCGGCCGCGAGGGCACGCCTGACCTTCACCGGCGTACTTCGCGCGGAGTGGATCAAGCTGCTGTCCCTGCGATCCACCTGGTGGGTGCTCGCGGCGACCGTGGCGCTGATCGTCGGCGTCTCCCTGGCCGTGGCCTTCTCCCTCGACGCCGTCGCCGCCGACCCGGCGACCGCGGCCGCGACGGCCGCGTTGACCGGCGCCGAGGTGGTGTCCGGCGGCTTCCAGCTCGGCATGCTGACCATCGCGGTGCTCGGCGCGCTGCTGATCACCGGCGAGTACTCGACCGGCATGATCCGCTCGACCCTGGCCGCGGTACCCACCAGGCTGCCGGTGCTGGCCGCCAAGGCCCTCGCGCTGGCCGCGGTCACCGCCGCGGTGGCCGCCGTGTCGATCGCGCTGGCCTTCGTGGTGACGATGCCGATCCTCTCCGGGCAGGACCGCACCGTCGCCCTCGGCGACGCGGATACCTGGCAGGTGTTCGGCGGCACGGTGTACTTCCTCGTCGCCGCCGCGGTGTTCGCCCTCGGCATCGGGACTCTGCTGCGGTCCAGTGCCGCCGCTATCACCGTGGCGATCACCGTGCTCCTCCTCCTGCCCGGCGTGCTGACGTTCATCAACCTGAGCTGGGTGCAGACACTGGTGGACTACCTGCCCGTACCGGCAGCCGGAGCGTTCCTCGGCGGCGGCGAGGACTCCCTGGCCTCCGTCGGCAAGGACCTCAGCCCGCTGACCGGAGTGCTCGTCGTCGCCGCCTACGCCCTCGTGCCCCTCGTCGCCGGTGCGGTCGCGCTGCGCCGACGCGACGCCTGACCGCCACCGGTCGATCCGCTCGAGCGCCGCAGACCCTCCAGGCGGCACCGGGATCGCCGCCACGCGGCGATCCCGGTGCCGCCCACGACGAGCAGCAGCAGCGGCAGACCGACGTAGAGCGCCGCCGTCAGCGCCGCCGTCAGCGCCTCCGCGCGCGTCGTGCTGCTGCGGCGCGTGGCCAGCCGCTGGATCACAGCCGCGGCGGGTGTACCGGTCTCCAGGCCCCGTCGGATGCGGCCCGATGGCCCACGAGATCCGAGGCGGCGCCCCTAGCCGTCGCACGGGGGGACGCCCACTCATCGCCGGCACCCTGACCGTCATCGGAATCCCCACGACCGGTTCGATACGCGACCGGCCCTCCAGTCAGAGGCCGCCTCCGCCCACCGACGGGGAGGCCCCGGGTCCGCGAGCTCGCCGCCGGTCGCGGGGAGGAAGGGGCAGTCGCCGGCAACCTGCGGTGGGATCGGCCGTCAGCAGAAGCGGGCGCCGGTGATGGTGGCGCGGAAGAACGCGCCTTCGTCCTGCCGGTCGGTGCCCCACCACCACCCCGCACGGAGCCGGGAGCCGATGGTGACGCCGTCGAAGGTTTCCTCGGTCTCGATGGTCACGCCGAAGGGGTAGCGGCCGAAGGGTTCACCGCCAGGGTTGCCCCAGCGCTGCATGAGGACGCCGAGCAGCCGTCCGTCGGGAGCGACGTGGAACTCGGCGCGCTCCTCGTGCTCGTCGATCCGCCAGGTGACGACGGCGTGGTCCTGGTCGCGGCCCGGTGTCCAGGTAGCGGATCGGAAGGTGGTCGGGGCAAGGGCCATCTCGCCGGCGAGGCGGCCGGCGGCGCTGCGGGTGACGTCGGGTCCGGTCGCGGTCATCACGGGGACCAGCCCCGCGAGCCGCCAGTTCATCTGTCCGGTACCGGAACTGTACCGGTCGAAGCCGGTGACGGGTACGCCGAACAGGCGGGCCGTGGCTGCCCACACGAAGCCGTGGGGAGGGGCGAGCACCTGCTGGGCGGTGAACTGTCGCCAGGCTCCGAGCCGGATCTGCCCGTGCATGGTGAGTGTCACCGACGGCCACAGCGGCGTCCCTGGGGCGATTGCGTGCCGCAGCCACCGGCGTGCGGCCGCGGGGAGGTCGGCCACCGCCGCGGGATCGAAGGTCTCGGCGGGCCGGCTCCGTCCGGCCAGCCGGTCCCACTCGGCCCGGACCCTGCGGGCGGACCTCGGGGCCGGGGGAGGGGTCATCGGCCGCTCCTGGCGGCGGGCCGCGGCTGCCGGTGGGCGGATGCGACGGCGAAGGCGATGGCGACGAGCACCGCCGCGTCGACGATCAGCCCCGCCCAGGCGAGAGAGGCCGACGGCAGGAGCACCGCGATCGAGATGAGCGATGCCAGCAAGCCGACCGGACGCCACGTCGGCCGACGGGCGGCCAGGAGTCCGGCGGTGAGCAGGAAGAGCACGACGGCAACCAGCCAGATCCCGCCGACAGCCATGCCGGCAACAGAGCCGGCCTCCGGTTGCACGTCCGCGTACCGCAGCTCACCGGGCTGGCCCCACCGCCACAGCAGCGCTACACCCATCAGGTGCACCAACCCGTGGATCGCCAGTACCAACGCGCCCATGGTCCTCAGCGCCCGCCGCAGGCCGCGTTCCCGGAGCATCGGCCCCGTGCCGGTCACCTCGCGAACACTACCGTCCGTCCTCGGATCCAGCCGGAGGCCTGGGGGTCGCCGAACTGCGCTCACCGCAGCGCCGGAAGCATGCGGTCAGCCGTGACCGGTTCCAGGGCGGACGGCCACGCGTTCGGCACCAGCGACCGGCAGTCGCTGGACGACGCCGGCGTCAGACGGGCCGTCGGACCGCGAACCGGTACGCCCGGCAGCGGGAGCCGGCGGGTGGTTGCCGGGCCCGGGGCGGTGGCCATCGGTTGATCAAGACAACGGCGACCTGTGCAGGCCCGGGAGGTGAGCGATCGCCCACATCGAAGTGTCCGAGGGGCGACACGCTCCATACACACGGCTCCGAGCCGGCTCGACACGATGACGGGAGCGCCGGTCTCACCTGCCAATGCGGTCAGCCAGGCGGTCGTTCCTCGATGCGCTCTCTGATCGATCGAAGGCTCGCGCGCATGGTTCCCGTGAAGCGTGCCCTCATCAAGGGCAGCACCAGGCGGAGCGCGCCGCTGGCCCGGGAGTCGATCACCAGGACCAGGTCGGTTCCGCCCGTCGTCCGGGGAGAACAGTGGACCTCCTGCCTCAGCTGGAACGATCCGTGGTCGACGGTGGCGGCGAAGTGGGTCTGCGGCCGGTAGACAGTGACGGTCACGGTCCCCTCGATCCGTCTGCCGCCCTGGATCCGGACCACCCGCGCGGTGGATCCGGGGCCCATCGGCCCGACCGAGGTCTGCGTCATGTCGATTATCGAGGGGTCCCATCTCGGGTGGTTGGCGAAGTGCTCGGTGGCGACGAACCGGAAGACGTCGGAGGGCGCGGCGTCGATGTGCTCCCCAGCGCTCAGGCGCACGGGCCCTCCTCCGCTCCGATGGACCGGTCAACCGGCTGTCAGAGGAGTGTGCTCGCCCGGTCCCGGCTCCACGAGGCGTTCCCATGTCACCTCCAGTGGCGACGGCGGGTGGTGGCGCGGCGGGGTGGCCGCAGCGCTCGGAGCCATGTCGACCGTCCTTGCTGCCGCGCGTGATCCGGTCGGCCCGGAGACGAGCCTGGTGTCGCTGGCCGAGGAAGGGTCTGCCCCGGTGAGCACAAGGGCGCACCGACGACGATCCTCACAGCGGCGAGGACTGGATCGACGTCCTGGCGTTCTTCGAGGGGGGCGGCGCGTCGGGTGGGGGCCTCAGCGGGACGGAAGTGACGAGATGGAAGTTCCCGGCCGGCAGGACCGTGGTCCCTGACCCCAGCAACAGTCATTGCGGAGGCTCACCTCGTGCAGCTGCCAGCCGCCGTCGGCGATCCGACCGCCGCAACCCCCGGTCCCGACCGGCACGGCGGAGGCTCGCCTACGGGTCTCGATCCTGATCTCGTCTGACCGAAGGGCGGCGGCCGCCGCCTGACGCGCCTCGGCGGGCGGCCTTCGTCAGTCCAGCGCGCCCGCTCTCGGGACCGCGAACGGCGGAAATGGGCACGCGTCGGTCCCGCAGCCGGATCTGGACGAACCCCTGCCAGGCGGCACCCTTGGCCAGGTTGCTCGCGAGGGCGGCAGCAGCAGGCCGAGCAACGTGCTCACGCCGACGAACGGCGCGGTGGGGAGGTCAACCACCACGGGGGCGGAAGCGACGGCCTGTCCGACCGTGAAGGAACCACAGGAGTGGGCTGGGAACGGGGTGGGCGCGGACGGTCCCGGTCAGGGTGCGCCGACCCGCTCATCCGGCGTCCCGACGGCGAGAGACGGTCATCGTCCGAGGGCGGTCAGGGGCCGCCGGGGAGCGCTGCGGTACCAGCGGACGGTCGCCTCGATGCCTTCCCTCTAGGGGGTGACCCGACCAGGTCCGAAGGCGTCGAGGTAAGCGGTTGCGTCGACGCAGTGCGGCTGGCGGAACTGGTACAGCATCTCGGCGCCTTCCCGGGCGACCGGCCAGGCGCCCCCGACGACGCGAGCCGCGTTGGCGCTCAGCCGCGCCACCCTCAGCGATCGCCCCGCCTGCCCGAACAACTCCTCGAGAAAGGTGCGGGCGGTTCCCGGTGGCGGCGTGGGCAGGTGCCAAGCCCGGCCCAGCGCGGCGTCGTGCTCGCCGAGGTCCACCAGGCCGTGGGCGAAGTCGTCGATGAACATGGGGGCCAGTGGCTCATCCATGTCCCCGACCCACATTGCGGGCCCACGGCCGAGCGCCGGGCCGAACACGTTGCGCCCCAGGACGGACTCGACGGCGGCCCGTACAGCTCCGTTGCCCGGCCGATGACCGTGCGCACCCGCCCGCTGCTGTGCGCAGCGAGCACACGCTCGGCGAGCCAGGCGCGCAACACTCCCTTCCAGCTGACCGGCCGGAGCGGCAGGTCCTCGGTCATCGGTCCGTTGACACACCCGCGCCGCGGCACACCTCCCGCATCCGCTCGGCGTCCGTGGCATCGCCGGCGCTGGCCTCCACCCCGGGCGGCAGCGTCATCCGCCCACTGCGGTTCACCGCCCGTACCCGTCGGCCGCGCCGGACGAGCTCCCGTACGAGCGCGGTACCGGTGCGGCCGCTCGCGCCGATGACCACGTGCAGGCCGTCCGCGTCGCTCATGGTGGTCCCTCCGTCGGCGACGAGTGTTTCCCGGGCGTCTTCGAGTCAAGCGCGCCACGAGCCGTCGCCAAGAGGACATCGCGTCACTACTTTGCGACTTTGCGCACCAGCGGCTGCCCGGTGCGGCGAGCGACACCTCCGGCCATTCGGTCGCATACACGACTGATGGAGGCCGAGTGTCGAGAACCGGTCAGCTGCCGGACCCCCGGGTCAGGCCCACGCGTCAAGCGCTGCGGCAGGCCCTGGTGGCGGTCGTCGAGGAGCAGTCGTACCAGGCCGGTGACGGTCACCCGGGTCTGCCGGCAGGCCATGGTGAAGAAGGCCACCTTCTACCTCCACTACCAGGACAAGTACGACCTGCTGCTGGACGTGGTGGGGGAGCGGTTCGGTGTCATGAGCCTGCGCGACAGTCCGCCACCGCCGGACCTGGCGAGCTACTCCCTTGAACGGGCCTCCGCGACGGTCCTCCCGTTGCTCGAGCACGTAGCTGCTCACGCCGGCTTCTACCGCGGCATCGTGGGTGCCGGGGGCTCCCAGGAGATTCGCGCCGACCTGCGGACCTACGTGCGGGGGTTGATCCTCCAGCGCATCCGGGCGGTTCTTCCGGCGGGGATCAGCGCGCCGGTGCCGGTCGACGTCGTCGCCGCCTACACCGCGGCGGCCGGGCTCGGCGCCGTCGTGTGGTGGCTCGACGCCGGGATCCCCTCGACACCCGGCCAGTTCGCGGAGTGGTTGCTGCGGCTGCTCTCGTTCGGCGCGCACCAGGCGCTCGGGCTCCCGGCTCCCGCACCGCAGCCCTAGCAGCGCCGGGCCGGACGGCCCGGCGGTCGACGAACGGCGCATCCAGGGCCTGCTGGCCCGCACAGGAGTCCTCCGGTGGTCGGGGAGGGGCCGGTCCCCGCAGTCGTGGGGATCAGCCGTGACGGCGGTCGCCACGGTCGGGGGGCGTCATGCGCGCTGCGCCCAGGGGTGGTCGCACCGGTGCCGCACCCCCCCGGCACGCGCGGGGGCGGCCCGGGCGAGCCGGAACCCCCCTGCGGGGTGCTGCTCTCTCGGTACGTCGTGCAGGTGAGGTGGTCGAAGGCGACCTCGGCGGCCTCGAAGGGGCGAACCCCGGGTCGCCCCAGCGCGGGTCGTGCTCGCCGACGCAGTAGCGGGTGCTGCCGCCGTCTGCCGCGACGATCGACGAGAAGTCGATGTCGCCGCGGCCCACGATTTCGATCCGTCGGTCCGGAGTCGGGTTGAGGTTCTTGACGTGGAGCCGCTGGACCCGGTCGCCGTACTACTCGTGGCCGCCGCACGGGCAAGGAAGGCATCCCCGCCCCCAGCGGCCAGTGCATCGCGAACCGCTTGGTGGGCGGTCCTGGACGGGGGCGCCGCAGTGGTGACCCCATGCTGCCCTACTCGAGCCGCCCGATGCCTTCGGCAAAGCGCAGCAACGCCTGAGCGCCGGGCTCACCGAAGTCGGCGAACGGTGCGGTGTCGAGCGTCGCCATTGTCCGGCGCAAGAGAACGTGCAGCTGCACTTCGAGGGCCCTTGCATACCTGTATGACTAGCGGCGCAGCGCCCGAACTGGGAATCCCGGCGTGATCACTACGTGTGGCCTTGCGGAGAGCTGGGCATCCGCGCTGTGACGTAGGGACCAGTCGCCGCAGTCGATCACGATGGTTGCTGACTTGTCGCTCCTCCCCAGTAGCGGTCGATGACCCACTCGATCGCCGGTCGGATGCCGAGCGTGCACGGGTACGCCGTACCCCGGATGCCGCGCAGAGTGACGTGCCTGTTGATGTGAGTCAACGATCGGTCCACGGGTGGCGAGCCCGGCCGCGCCTACTCCGGATTTCGTCGGACGACTCTCTTCGCCGGGTGACAGCCGCGGGATGTGGGATCGACCTCGATGCATCGGCACCGGGGAGCCGTGGGGACGTTGACCTCCGTAGGAGTGAGACGGGCCGTTGGGTGCTCGGGGAACGGACCAGGGTTGCCGACCGCTAAGCAGCGAGGCAGGCGAGCGAAATCGCACTGCGCTGACCAGCTCCGGGATGGGAGGTGAACTGATGGACGTGCGCCTGCACGAGCACGAAGCTGGCCCGGCGTTCGACGATGGTTTCGCCGCGGCCGTGCTCGACGCGCTTCCGGACGCCACCGCGGTCGTCGACGCCACCGGCACCATCGTCATGGTCAACCGGGCCTGGCGGATGTTCACGCTGGACAACGGAGGTAACCCCAGCAGCACCGGTATCGGAGTGAACTACTTGGCGGTGTGCGAGAGGGCTGCAGCCGCCGGCTGTCCGGAAGCGGCTGCGGTCATCGCCGGTCTGCATGCCGTGCTGACCGGGGCGACAGTGCAGTTCGACAACGAGTACCCCTGCCCTTCCCCGGCCGTGGAACGCTGGTTCCTGTTGCGGATCACCCCGCTGACCGGCTCTCGCGGTGGGGCGGTCGTCTCGCACGTCAACATCAGCCGCCGCAAGATGGCAGAGGACGAACTCGCCCACGAGGCGTCTCACGACCCGCTCACCGGCCTGGCGAACCGGGCGCTGTTCTTCCAGCACCTGAGCTTCACCCTCGAGCCGCGCCCGGGGCGCCGCCAAGAGCCGGATGCGGGTGTGATCTTCCTCGATCTGGACGGATTCAAGCCGGTCAACGACATGTTCGGGCATGACGCCGGCGATGAAGTTCTGCTGACCGTTGCCCACCGGCTGCGCCGCGTACTCCGCGAGCAGGACACCATCGCCCGACTGGGCGGCGACGAGTTCGCAGTGTCCGTTCCCCGTGCCTCAGCGGAGCAGCTCGCCGGCCTCGTCGAGCGACTGGATGCCGCCCTCGCCGAGCCCTACCGCGTCCACGGTCGGCAGGTGCACGTCCGTGCCAGCATCGGGAGTCACGTCGCCACCGCCGGTGATTCCCCGGCCGACGCGCTGCGGTGTGCCGACCTGCACATGTACCAGGTCAAGCGGAGACGCCAGCAACAGCGGAGTCACCCGGTCGAAGGCCTTCGTGGCGGGCGACCGGAGTAGCCCCGCGGCGGAACGGAGCAGCCGGGCGACCGTGCACGGGCTGCTCAGGCCCGTGCCGGTCAGCGCTTGGCGCCGGCGCCTGCCCTGCCGATGCTTCCGGGTGACGTCCCACTGCGGCCCCATGGTGCCGAGTCGACCGGCTGATTCGACTGCCGCCATGTAGTCACGCCCGAACTCGCGGGTACCGGATGATGGCCGGGCCCCGGGACAGCCGGCGGATGTAGTCCTTCAGTCACTGCGCGGCCATGCCGACATCCGAGACAGCGTCCCCCCGGCGCGGAAGCCGCAGGGGGTTCCCGCGGTATCCGAGGGGAATCCGCACACCGCAGGGGTCCGCACCCTGTTCAGGCCGGTCGAGAGGATCGGCCTCGCTGGGCGGCGATCCACGAGGAAGCGGATGACGCTCGGCCATCGACCGGACGGCGTCGTGGCGGCCCATCCCCGGCGTTTCGTCGAGCACAACCCCCGAGATCCGCGAGCGAGCCGCCGTCGGCCGTGGCCTGAACTCCGAGATATCCCGGAGGTGCAAGGCGACCCGGACTCAACCAACTGGCGCCGACCCGTCCCCGCCGGTCGAGGGGAGCCACTCCTCCGTCAGGGCGGCTGGCGACGCGGGTCGCCCTAGGTGATAGCCCTGGACGAGGTCGCATCCCAAGTTCTTCAGGTGCTGCAACTGGGCGGCTGTCTCGACTCCCTCGGCGACGCAGGTCATCCCGAATTCGTGCGCCAGGCTTACGACGGCCGCCACGAGGGCGGCGTCTCGCGGGCTGCCGGGGATGCCGGCGACGAACGACCGGTCCACCTTCAGCTGGGCGAGCGGGAGGTAGCGGAGATAGGAGAGCGAGGAGTAGCCGGTGCCGAAGTCGTCGATCGACAGGGAGACACCGAACTCGGCGAGGGCGGCGAGGGCGTCGCTCATGACGGAGCGCTCGGACATGAGCGTCGTCTCGGTGATCTCCATAGTCAGTACGGCGGGCTCCAGGCCGTAGTGGGCCACGAGTCGTTCGACCATACGGACCAGCCCGGGGTCCAGCAGCTGCCGCGGGGAGAGGTTGACCGCGACGGAAAAGCCTTCGGGCACGGCACCGGCCCGTTGCCAGACGGAGACCTGGTGCAGCGCCTCGCGGAGCACCCACTCGCCGATCGGGACGATGAGGCCGGTGTCCTCGGCCAGCGGGATGAAGTCGTCCGGGGGCACCTCTCCGTAGCCGGGCCGGTTCCACCGCAGCAGGGCCTCGACGCCCCGCAGTGCCTCATCGGACGTCGACAGAACCGGCTGGTACTCCAGCGCGAGTTCTCCTCGGGGGAGTCCGTGCCGCAGCGCCTCCTCGGTGTCCAGGTGCCGGAGCGCCTGGTAGCGGAGGCCGGCCTCGAAGCGGGAGAAGCGGTTGCGTCCGTGGTCCTTGGCCAGGTACATCGCGGTGTCGGCCTCCCGCAGCAGGTCTGCGGCGCGGTGATGCTCCTGGGCCACGGTCACCCCTACCGAGGCCGTGATGCGCACATCTTTGCCGTTCAGGTCGACGGGCTCCTGGAAGCCCATGACGACGCGTTCGGCCAGAAGGGCCGCCTCTCCGGTGTCGGTGTCCTCGCACAGGACGACGAACTCGTCGCCGCCCAGGCGGGCCACCGTGTCCGACGCCCGGGTGGTGGCGAGCAGCCGCCGCGCCGCGTGCTGGATGAGCTGATCGCCCACGTCATGGCCGAAGGAGTCGTTGACGAGCTTGAAGCGGTCCAGGTCGATGAACAGGAGGGCGACGGGGACCCCTCGCGCGTGCCGATGCAGGGCGTGCTCGAGCCGGTCCATGAGCAGCCGGCGGTTCGGTAGCCCGGTCAACGAATCGTGCAGGCCTTGATGGGCCAATCTGGCCTCGGCCCGGCGGAGCAGGACGTTGTCCACGTCCCGGCGGAGTTCAGAAGCCTCCTGCACCTCGAGTTGCTCCCACGGCAGGGAACGCCCGCTCACCGTCTGTCGCCAGAGCTGGAAGGAGTTCCGGGGTGACAGCGGCGTCGCTCGGTTGCTGGACGACTGGTCACCCAGCCAGTCGACGCTGTGCATGACCTCCCGCCGGAACCAGGCGAGGTAGTCGCCGTCGCCTCCGAAGGGGACCACGAGCAAGCCGGCCACCGTGGGAACGAGGTCGGCCAGGTCCGGTCGATCGGTGGCGAGCGCCTCGCTGACCAGGGTCGGCACTGCACCGTCACCGGCGAGTGACAACCGGGAGATCATCGCGTCAACCGCCGCGGGGGGAGGGGTGTGCCCGATGGCCACATGGCGCTCCTCAAGGCAGACGATCGCGCCGTCCGCAGACACGAGGTCGAGCAGGGTGACCTCCTCGTCGACCAAGCTTGCGCCGACGTCCGGGCTCTCCGTCATCTGTTCCACGAGCAGCGTGCGTACCTGCTGGATCTGCAGCTGCCGCCGCAGCCGCGCATTTTCTGACATGACGCGGAGCTGCAGGGACACCTGCTGGGTGAGCAGATCGCAGGCACGGCGCACGACGTAGGGCACGTGGCGCGGCCGATGGTGTGTGCACGAGATCATCCCGACGAGCTCGCCGTCTCGAACGAGTGAGAACGACATGCTGGCCGCCACGCCCATGTTGCGCATGAACTCCAGGTGGTGTGGCGAGACGCTGCGCAGCTGGGACAGGCTCAGGTCCAGCGGTACCCCCGTCCGGGAATTCACGGCAGGCACCAGAGGAACGGGCACGTAGTCGCTGGTCACGATCAGTCGCGAGGGCTGCAGCGTGTAGAGCCGGCGGGCCTGGGCCGGAATGTCCGACGCGGGGTAGTGCAGGCCCAGGAAGGGCTCCTGATCGGCGGATCGATCTTCGGCGACCACCTCGCCGTGGCCGTCAGGGTGGAAGTGGTAGACCATGACGCGGTCGAAGCCGGTGAGCGCGCGCAGTTCCCGGGCGGCCCCGGCTCGGAGTTCGTCCACGTCGACGGCAGTGGAGAGCCGCTGCGCCGCCGCGTGAAGCTGGGTGACCAGCCTGGCCTCCGGTTGCGTCGGGGCCGGCTCCATCTCGATGACCAGCAGCCCATCGGCCTCGTGCGGGATGGCGTCGAACGGACGGGCCCCGACGACGACCTCGACCGGGGCGCCGGGGGCTTCGGCGAGTGCGGACCGGAGACGGGGGAACCACTCAGGCCACGCACCGTGCCGGGCACGCACGTCGAGTCGCGGCGACGCGTCGACGCCGAGGAGCTCCGTGGCGTTCCGGCTGGCCTGGACGAGGGTGAAGTCGTGCGGATCGACCGCCAGCAGCACTCCGTGTGGCTGGATAGCTCCCGGTGCGTGCAACGGTTCTCGCGAGCACTCGTCCAGTCGCAACCGCTCGTCCTCCGGCAGGAGGTCTTGGGCGCGCGTCACGTCGGCGTCCCGAGACTTGGGCAGCTGCCCCGGTCCCTACCGGTCTCACCGGCCCATAGCGGTAGGACGACTGCCCCTGACGGCGAGATCGGGCCAGCACAGCGGGTCACGGTAGGGGCATCCGTCCAGGGGAGAGGGCTTGCAGCTGGAGCATCACCGTACGGGTGGTGAGCGGCAACTTCCGGCCGTGGAGCGGCGTACCGGTCGCCGAGCTGCCGGAGAGGCGGCACCGTCGAAGGGGGAGCCTGTGCGGTGACGCTCCGCCGCCCGGCCCTACCGGGCTCGCGGTGGGGAGCCGGTGAGACTTCCTGCGGAGCGAAGAAGACAGACACTCACACGGCCATCGTTCTCGCTGCCCATCGAGACCTGTGTCCCGGGACGGCGGCAGGGAACAACCCGTGTTCACGGACCCCAAGTCCTGCCGCCGAGAGCGGCCACTCCCCGCGGCGACTGGCGGGCCGGTACCACGCATGCAGCGGCAGCTCATTCAGCTATCCGCGTACCAACGCTGCACCAGTCAGGAGTGCCGCACGACATCTCGCCCGGCGGCGCTCTACGCCACGCCCGCGCCGGTGGCTGTTGCCCGGGGACGGGTCAGCGTCTGGTAGGTGCCCGGGGACGGGTCAGCGTCTGGGAGGCCAGAGACGCGGCCTCGGCCCGCAGCCTTGCGAACGCGGTCGATCTCTCCACTCGTTGCCGGCGACTCCTCATCGCCCTCGAGGTGACCGTGGTGGCCCTGCCGTCCGCTTCTCCGCGCAGTCCACACTGCGAAAACGTCCCCAGCTCCTCGCGCGCCGGGACCTCGTGACCGGCCGCCTCGACCTGGTGGCACGGCTGGACCGCGCAACCGCGTACCCGGTCCGGGACGCCCTCTCCGCGCTGCTGGTCACCATCTGCAGGCGGCGACACGCTCATCTCGTGGGGGTCCACCCGGTGCGTGGTCTCGGTCCGGACGGTCGCAACGACTGCCCGCCCACCGTGCGTCAGTGCGAATCGGACCAAGCCAGAGACGAGCGAACCCCCGCCGGCCAGTGACGCCGTGGGGGTTCAACTCGGTGTCCGAGGGGCGACACGGTACATACGCACACCCCTGCGCTCGGTCTGAGCCAACCGGACCATGGGCAGTCCCGGGACCGCGCCGCTTCCCCCGGTGGGCGCCAGCGGGTCCGGTCACGAATACGTAGGAAGTTCTACTCCTGGCGCGGTCGGGTGTCGCGGCTCGGCGGTCCGGTAGTCGGGCACGATGCTGCCCGGCCGAACCTCGGTCAGCAGTCCGCCCGAGGGGTCCATGTGGCAACGATGACTGTGCCGCCGTGGTCACCTGAGCACCCGGTGCTCGAAGTCTTCACCGTCCTGCCAGATCACGTCGAGATCCAGGTACATCGACGCGGCGCATGAGAGGTCGTCCTGGGAAGGTTCGCCGGGCAGCAGTACGGCTACTCGGTCGACGAGCGTCCGGTCGGCTGTGAGGTTCAGGAGGTATCGGTACCGGTGCACCTGCCCGATCGCCGGGAACAGTCCGTCGACGGTGGCCTTCGCCTCGACGATCAGGCGGCGACGCTCGTCGTAGATGTCCGCGACGAGGTCCGTGCCCCCGTCCCTCCCGATCCGGTACTCAAGCCTCGGCCTGTAGTCGAGCGTCGCGATGTAGGAGGCGACGAGGTGGGCCTCGAGCCTCCTCTCATCGGCGAGTGCCTGCGCGACCGTGGTGTCCGGGTCCGCGAGCCGGGTCGCGGCGAGTGCCAGTTCGCCGCGGGCGCGCCAGCACTTCATGGCGTACAGCTCGAGCTCGCGCCCCTTGAGCCGCTCGTGCATCGCCCGGTAGACGTCGGCGTGCCGGTATCTGCCGTCGAGCGCCACGAAGGTCTGGTAGATCGTCCGGTGCCCACCGTCGGCCTTGGTCGGCCAGCCGAGGGCGAGCACGGCGTCGGCGACCTCGGCGAGCGGCGCCTCCCGCGGGTCGGTCGGTCGAGCCCGCCGGTACTCATCGGTCTCGAGGTCGTGGGCGAGCGCGCCGGTCGACTCGAGGTCGATCACGGCCCGCAGGACGGGGTCGATGGTGAGCGCCGGCGCGATGCCGAGGGTCTCGGCGAGGTGCTCCCGGGTGTCCGCCCAGGTGGCGGTGCCCGCGGTGTCGAGCTGCTGCTCGATGTAGCGGGTCGCGCGGCTCACCCGGTGCTCGAGGGTCGGGCCGAGCGGGGACGTCACGGTGCGACCGTCCAGACAGCCTCGAGCAGCGGCGGGACCGTGCGGGCGACCTGGGCCTCGGTGGAGACCTGCACGACCTCAGGGCGCGGTGCGGGTCGAGCATGGGCGCGGGCGGTGAGCGTGGCGCTCGGTGGGGTGGCAGGCGACGTCATGACCGCGACCGTGCCATGCACCAGGCGCTACGTGCAGGGCAGGCGCTTCAGAACGCCCGTCCGCCCGGCGAGCAGGCACGCCGGTGCCGGTGCCGGTGTTCAGGCATCAGACGAGCGTGCCGACAGTTGAGACAGGTGAACCCCCATCGGCCGGATTGCCGTGGGGGTTCAACTCGGTGTCCGAGGGGGGACTTCGGCACTGTGGCGTGGGCAATCGCCCACCCATCGCGCTTCCGCGGGCGAGCGAAGCGGGGACGGTGCAACCGCGTCTGGCCCTCGAGTTCTACTGCCCCTCGAGGCTCGCCCCTACCTGCGGCCCCTTCCATACGGCTGATCGCCGGGCCCCTCGACGTGCGCATGGCGCCGTGTTCGCACCGGCCGTGCGCCGATTCGGCGTGATGCACTGCGTGTGTCTCGTCTCCCGACGAGGGAGGCGGCTGTGCTTGAGCGAGTTCGGCAGCAGAATGAGGCGGTGGGTATAGATGCGGCCCAGCAGTCACCTGACCACAGGGCCCACGGCCGTGCCGGCTCGGCGCCATCCACCGAGGCCCGTCGCCGGGTCATGGCCGCAGTCGCCGGTGGGTTGGACGAGCGGGAGATGAACGCCGACGAGCGGGTAGCGTTCAACGCCGCGCTCGACGCGTCGATCTCCGAGGGGGTCAGCACCATCGCCTTCGGCGAGGTCCTCGCCGCCCGCGGTGTCACGACGGTCGGCCTCGACGAGCACGCCCGACTAACCCGCTACCACCCCGACGGCGCCGCCAGCCCGCTCGAGTAGCCCACAGCGAGCGTGGCTCCGTGCCGCCGGTGCTGAGGACTCAGCGCGGTGTGGTCAGGCCGCGACCGTCACGACCGGGGCCGGAACTTGTGCCAGCACCACAGCGCACGGTCGAGCTGGCGCAGATCGGTGCCGACCGCGTGCGCGATCGCACGGCAGCGCTCCAGATAGTCCACATAGCCGGGCCAGCCCGGGCCGAGCTCCCCATGCGCCTGAAGCGCCTCGACCGAGCGGTAGTCGATCACGGTGAACTGCTTCGGATCGGCGACCATGAGCAGGGCGCTGGCCGTCGGTGTCCGCACGCCGGCGAGCAGCGCGAGGATGCGGTGCCGGAGCCGTTCCGGCGCGGCCAGTGCCGTCTCGGTCAGATCTTGGACGTCCTCGGCGGTGTTGGTGGCGACGCTCCTGGTTGTGCGTCGTGTCTTCCATCGGCAGACGGCGAGGAACTCGTCACGGGTGTAGAAGTCACGCTCGGCGACGGCCGGACCGATCACCTTGAGGACCTGGTGGTCGTAGTCCGTCGCGTACCGGGCGCTCCAGGTGTCGGCGAACTCGCGAGTGATCCGCTGACCGGACCCGGACGCTGTCATGCGCTGATGTGACGGCAATGGGGCACCGGTCAGAGCCCCTGGAAGACGTCGACGTAGGTCTCCACCGTGGTGGTGCCGGCGGGCACCGACAGCCAGCCGGACAGCGACATGGTGGCCTGGCCGCCCGCCGGGACGCCCGCCGGTAGGTAGCCGCCAGCACCGCCGACGATGGCGCCCTGCGCGTCACGGAACAGCAGGTGCAACGGATTCCCGCTGTCCACGTCCCAGCTGAGGGTGGAGGCGAAGGTGGCACTCACCTGAGCATCGAAGCCGGGACCGCCGCGGATCTGCGTTGTGGCGGTGACCGTCCCGGTCACCGGAGGGTTGTTGGCTAGGTAGGACACCCCGGGGCCGGAGATGGTGACCTGCACGTCGGTGACGCCCGCGGCGTCGTTGAAGCTGCCGCCCACGGCCATCTGCCCGGTGGGCAGCCGTCGTACCGTCACCTGGTCAGTGCCGAGCGCGAAGCCGGTGGCGTCCACGGCGGTCGCCGAGACGTCCACCAGCCCCCAGTCCCCGCCGGTGTTGTTCAGTACCGCACCCCAGGACGCGGTGTCGAACGCCGAATCGTAGGACCAGCCGCTCTCGACGACGGCGATCGCCGGGCCCCCTGGCGTGCGGGTGGGCGTCGCGGTCGGGGTTGGGACGGGTACGGCGCTCGGCAGCGGAGACGGCGCTGTGCTGCTGGTCGTCGGGGGGCTGGTCGGGCCGGCTTCCGCGGCAGCGTCGCCACCACAGCCGGCCAATAGGGCCGCACCTACCAGTGCTGCGGTCATCAAGACCGTCCTGCGTGCCATCCACGTCCCCCGTCCTCGGCTGTCCGCGGCACAGCGTCCGGTGCCTAGAACTCATGGGTCCAGGGCTCCGTCGACGACGTCACCCGCGTGGGGTGGCAACGGTTCGAGAGGTCGCCCTGGAAGTGATCGGCGTCTCACCTGTGCGACATGGCTGAACGGGTTCTGGCTGCCCCCTGCGGCCCATTCGGGAAGGCGCAGCGCCACTACCTCGCGTCTCACCTGTCTGCCAGTGACTCGCTACGGATGACAACGCTGACGCACACGAGTATTATGTGGCCATAGCAACTCGCTACGAATCATAGGAGATCACGTGCAGATCGCGATCACGTTCGACCCCGAGCGGGACGCCGCCGAAGACGTCGCCCTGGCGCTCGCCTACGCGTACGGCTACGAGACCGTCGAAGACCTCCTGCAGGGGACCGACGAGTTCGAGCTCGTCGACGACGAGCCGGAGAGCCCACCCGCCACAGCCGGCACCGTCCACGGCTGGACGAAGCCGAAGATGAAGCGCTACGTCTCCGCGCTGCGCCCGACCGCCCGCAAGATCCTGCGCGCGATCGCCGAGGGGGCACCGGAGGTGAGCCTGGAGCAAGCGCAGGAGGCCGCCGGGCTGGACGCCTACAAGTACGCCGGCGCCATGTCCTCCTTCGGCTTCGCGGCCCGCAACACCCGCGGGGTCAAGGAGAAGCCGTTCACCAAAGACGGCAAGACCTACCTGATCCAGCCCGCGGTGGCCGATGTCGTGCTCGCGGCCATGGACGAGCTGGGCTTCTGACCGGCGAGCCCCGGGTGTCGTTGCCACTGCCCGGGGCCGCCGCCGTCCGGTTCTGTCCGGGCCGCACCGCTTCACGGGCCCCGGCCCACCCGGCACACACAGCACCGCCATCCCGTCAGCGCCTCGGCGAAGGGAACCGCTCATGCCTCGCACCCCGCAGCCTCCCGCCCCGACCCCCGGCACGTTGTTCGGCGCACCACCCGCCCGCCCTCGGCGGGTGTCCCACGAGCTCAGCACCGCCCACGCGGCCGAAGAGCGGGACTGGGCACACGGGCAGCTGCTCGAGCGCCACGGCGACAGCGGCGGTGCGCCGGTGCCCACATTCGGCGGCATTATCGCGCCGCTGGGCCCGCCGCCGGAGCGGCAGATCCGCCGCGTGTTCGTGGCGAAGTTCGACCCGTCGGCATCTGGCCCCACCGGCCGGTTCGCTGCGTCCGACCCGCTGGCGGTCGACGACCTGTGGGACTTCACCGCACCGCCGCAGAACTGGATCGGTGACGCCCCGGCCGCGCCGGGGCAGTCGCCGCGGACGCGACACACCGACGCGCACGACACCATCGCCGCCGGCGACCTCGTGATCGTGTTCCGCGGCGCCGTCCGCGGCGGACCGCGCACTGGCCGGCTAGACAGCGGGCCCCACCTGGTGGGGGCGTGGTGGGTCACCCATGTGCACCGCCGGCGGCTGGCCCGGCCGACGAACCGGTCGGTGACGGACGTCTGGCACGCCCCGCTGTCCCGATTCGCCAGCAACGAAGTCGACGTCAAGACCATCAGGACCAAGCATCCTGAGCTGACCCACCTGCCGGCTTTCATCGACACCCGCCAGCAGGCGCTGCTGGGCACCACGCCAGCCGAGGCGGCCGCGCTGACCGCAGCGTGTGGGCTGCCCGGCTGGGTGCTCACGGATCCCGACCCGGTGGTCATCGCCCACCGGCTCGGCTCGGTTCGCACCGGGATGCTGCCGGCCGACCGCAGGCACCTGTACCAATCCCGTGCCGCCTACGAGTTCATCCATGCGGTGGAGGTCGCCGCCAGTGACCGTGTGCAGGCTGAACTGCTCGATGCCGGCTGGTCGGTCATCAGCCGAGAGCGGTGCCCGCGCTGGGGCGCCGACCTCGACTGCTGGCGGACCGTCGCCGGCCGGAAACAGCGGCGAGCCGTGGAGGTCAAGGGCACCTCGGGCACGAACTGGCGCACCGTCACCGTGCAGCAGTCGCAGTACGACCGCGCACGGGGCAGCGCCGCCGCCGGCGATGACGAGTGGTGGCTGGCCATCTGCACGCAGGTGCTGGAGCCCGCGCCGCCGCCGATGCGGCAGCTGCCCGCCAGCTGGGTCGCCACCCACTGGCCGGCCAACCGGGTCCGAGTTGCCGCCCCCGCTCGCGGCCGGGCGCGCGCCGCGGCACCGGTCGCCGCCGCCGGATAGCCCGGCGAGCCAACACGAACGTCGACGCCTGCTAGCCCCACGGGGCCCGGCCGTGGGCGAAGTCCGTGTCCTACCCCGACGGGGGGATTGTGACCTGACCAGTCCGGCATCAGGGTCGAGCCCATGCCATGCGCAGTGCCGCTGAGGCCCCGGTGACGTTCGCCGAGGCCATGGGCTACACGCTGGCCGGGCTGGCCATCGCATTCGTCGTGGGACTGCTGCTTTGGCTGGCCGTGGCGGCGCTGCCGCTGGTGCTGGCTTTCCTGACGATCGCCGCGGTCGTGTGGGTGCTGAGCAGCGACGCGACGACTGAGGTGCTGGGGGCGGTCATCCTCGTCGGGCTCGCCGCGGCCGCCATCGTTTTCGTCGCAGCGATCGTCACGGTCGAACGGAACGCACGTGAGGACAAGCGGCGAGCCGCGGCCGGCGAGCCCTCGGTCGCCGAGGAACGCGCCGCTCGCCAGGCCTCCAAGGACGCCGACTGGATCCGCGGTGTGCAGGCCAAGCAGAAGCAGCTGCGCGCCAAGCACGGGGCGCCGGCCAAGGCCGCCGACTGCCGGCACTGCGAGCGCCGGATCAAGCACATGAGTGCCCACAGCGTGTGCCTGCAGCTGCACAAGCCAACCGAGAAGACGCCGGGGACGTACGTGCGGGCCGGCTTCTGCGCCGGCAGCGGCGGGGCTGGCAGGTGGCGGGACTACCCGCTCCGTGACGTGCTGCTCTCCTGACCGCGCACCCGCCGATCCCCCATCGGCCGCCCGACCCATCAAGCCTGATCGCCCGGGCAGTCGGGTGACCAGCCCGGCACGCAGTTCGGTGCACGTCTCGGGGGTCAGAATCGGCAGGCTGAGGGTCAGGTGGCGCGAGCCGACGACCAGCACACCGGACTCCCGCTGCGGCCGTAGCCGCGTACCTAGAACGATCAGCGCCTCGGGGTCCTCGGTGAGCAGGCTCAGCTGCAACACGGGCTTGAAGGGCCTCCTCGGTTCCGCGGCTCGTGGCCGGGCCTGGCGGCTTTGGGGCCGGGCGAAGCGGCCCGTAAGCCGCAGTGACCTCTGCGGCGACTGGGACGGCGGTGCGATGCGTGACCGCCGTGGACGATGTGCCTCGGAAGTGTGGCCAGCCCCCTCGATGTGGCCTGTTCCGTCGGGTGAGGTCATTAGCGTCAGCAACATGGACGCTGCGCAGGTGGGCACAAAGCTCGAACTCTCGGCGGATGAGGACTTCATCCTCACTGCGTGGCAGTACCGGATGATGCAGCGTGATGTCGCAGCTTCCAAGGGGAAGCACCTCACGGCCAAGCGCGAGGTCCGGAACCAGTTCCGCACGGCGGCCGTCGAGGCGATCGCACAACGCAACGGAGACGAGTGGTCGTCCGTTGTGGCGGAGGTCGTCGACCGGTTCGTCCCCGCAGGCACGGCCCCAGATTTCGAGACGCTCGAGGACGCCGGGCCGGAGATCTCGTCAGTCGTGCCCAGGCGGTCGCGAGCCCTCCTGCTCCTCATCGACTTGTACGGCTTCGAACCGTGGGGCGAAGGCAAGTGGGACAAGGGCGCGCGCGCCGAAACCCTCGCCGAAGCCCTCGGGGCGATGAAGGAACTTCATCCCCAGGACCTGGACGCAGTCGAGACCGCCTACAAGGACGCGATCAAGAAGCTGTCCAAATCAGTCTCGTGGGCGAGGGTCGCCCTTCTCGCCGGCGCCGGCCTGGGTCTCGGGGTCTTGACCGGGGGGCTCGCTGCACCGGCCATCGCCGGCGCATACGGAACCATCGTCCTCGGCTACTCGGGTGCGGTCGCCACCACTGCCGGTATGGCAGCCCTTGGTGGTGGATCCATCGCCGCGGGCGGTCTCGGCGTGGCCGGAGGCGCGGCCCTCATCACCGGACTCACCGGGGCGGCAGGCGCTGGCGCAGCAACAATCGGAGGCAGGGCGACCGGCTTCACCGCCGCCCGCGTCGCCGCCGACGCAGTGCGCCTGCACGTCGTCACCCAGCTCGTACTCCGCGACGTCGACGGGGACGAGGAAGCAGCCAAGGCAGTCATCGTCAGCCTCCGCGAGCGGGTCGCCAACATCGGTAAGACCGTCGCCGAGCTGGTCGAGAAGATCGAGGAACAGAAAGCGGAGCTCCGCACCAAGCAGGCAGAGGCCGACGCAGAGCGCCAACGGCGCTTGGCGGCCGAGGACCAGCTCGCCCGCTTCCGTGCTGTCACTGACCGGCTCAAGGAGCGCATCACCGGCCCCGCGGATGAAGAACTCCAGGCGCTGTTGGCCGGGCTGGAAGAACTCGAAGGCAAGAAGAAGGCAGCCGAAACTGTCGCCGAGGGCGTCGCGGTCCTGGCCGACGACCTCGAGGACAAGGCGGCGTGACCACCGGGGACAGAGGCCTCGAGGGTCGGAAGTCGCCGGTCGGTGCCGACTACATCGCGAACCTCGACGCCGTGACCAAGGATCTCGTCGACATCGAGGCGCTCGCGTCAGCCGCGCTCCGGGACGACCCCATCGACCCGACAGCCGTAGCACGTCTCGCGGCTGCCCCGACCGCCCTCACCTACGACGCGCTCACCGAATACAACGCTGAGCGCCGGCGGGCCGAGGCGTGGGGCGAAGCCGAGACGGCAGACATCCTCGACCCGATCGCCCTTGCGCAACTGGACGGATGGCAGCAGGCGCAGCGCCTCCCGTGGGAACGGAGCGACCTGGTGGTCGTCGGGGTCGCCGGGCTCGTCGGCGCTCTGGCGAACCTGTTCGACACTCAGATCGACGCCACCGTCCTCGATGGCCTGTCGTATCTGAAAGAGAGCGACCTCTTGCAGCAGTGGGAGAAGGATGCAGCCCGGCTGCCCATCGACCACACCGGACCGAACTTCGGCGGCCCAGCCCACCGGGTCCGATCAGCTGGCCACGACATCGGCCGGTTCTTCACTGCGCTCAACCAGATCCGCACCGGGACCTTCGAGGGAATCCGGTGGGAGGACGGTCGTCGGATCGTCGAACAGGTCACCACGACGCCCTCGGGACTTCCGTTCGCGCAGGCGTCGGAGCCTCATCTCGCAGTGGCGCTGCTGCTGAAGCACTGGGCGGCGGACTTCGTCACTCCCATGAGTCTCCCGCTGCCAGGCTGGTCATTGCTGTACGAGATGCCGAACCGCGATCTGCGGAAGTTCGCGCACGACGCCTACGCGGGCTCGAACTCAGGCGATGGCCTGAACCTGCGCTCAGGGTTGCTCAGTCCGGGGCTCGGGATGGTGGCGACGGAAGTGATCGTCCGAACGCACACGCATCTGGCGGCCTACCGCGAGAGCGGGAGTCCTCGTCTCGGCAAGCCTGCAGCCGCGAAGCGCAACGAAATGCTTCTGGCCGCCCACGCCGCTGCTGGTGCGGTCAGCCTGTCCAAGACCGCTGCGGTGGCCGTCGCGGGTGAAGGGGTCATGGCGGTCCGCCACCTCAACCTGCCGGTGCTGATGCGGGTCGGCATGCTCGCGCTGAAGGTCCGGTCAGACGCGGCCTTCCGCGCCGCCGCCGGAGCGCCGTCCTGGGGAGAACTTCTGGAGGACGATGCGGCGACCTGGACTCTCCCCGAGGCGGTCACGATCGCAGAACTGCTGGCGGATGCCGGGCCCGCGACGATCGCACCGGGCTGATTGCTGGTTCTGGCGGGCCGCGCACGGTGTCCGGCGTCGTGCACCATCCCGTCTGCTTGAGGAAGTCCGTCATGTCCGCGCTGTTTTCGCCGCTGACCCCCGAGGAGCGGCTCGCCGCCCGCGCTGCCAGCCGCCGCGCCCACGCCGTGGATCTGCGCTGGGCCGCCCGGTGCGAGGAGATGGAGGCCGTCCTCGACGACCTCGCCGCCGCGCTGCTGCCCCGCCCGGACATCACCCACGTCGTGGGCTACACCTGCGAGGGCATCGACTGCCGCTACGACAAGGGCTTCACCCCGACCGACCACGACATCTTCCCGCACCTGCATCTGGACGCCGTTGTCTGCACTGCCGCCGGCGGCGGCCTCATGCTCGTCGACGGGGACGAAGTTCCCGGCGCGCTCCGCGTCGCCGACCTGGAGGAGGACCTCGAGGGTCGCCACCCGGACAGCCGTGGCTGGCAGGTCGACGCTCCGTACCGCACCGACCCGCCGGCCGGCTTGGACGAGGTGGACGAGGCTGCCGTGGACGTCGACGAGGTGTGGCTGGACGCCGCAGCGCTGCGGGCCCGACTCACCTACCTGCCGACCTGATCGCAGCCCATCACAGCGCACACCGGCCCTGCCCCGGCCCTCGCAGGGGCGGGGTAGGGCCGGTGTGCGCGTCCGGGGGATTGAGTGGGAAGGCCGGCTGGACGAGGTCGAGGACGCGCTGCTGCTGATCACATGCGAGGGGAACCACGGACACGTCGTGGTGCCCCTTGAGGACGTCGACTCCGACCCGTCGCCGGTCCGGTCCGGTCGCAGGGTCCGGGGCCAATGCCGCAGCTGGCGCCGCCGACTCACCGGCCTCCGACTGGCAGGCGGGATCGGTGTCTGTCCGGCGCACCGCCCCAGTTCCGCACCCGGCCTCCGCTGCCCTCGCGGGTCCACCCCGCCGATGCCGCTGGCCGCCGGCTACGGGGTCCGGCATTGCAGGCCGGCCTCGACGGGGACCTTCAGCACGACGGCGCCCTTCGTGACTCGGTCCTCAACGTCGACGACGATGCCGTCTGCGAGCTCGCGCTGAAAATCGGGGGATCCGGTACCCGCCTCGTCATGCACCAGGTCGTCACGCGCACCGTTGATCAGCGAACGCCAGATGCCCCGTTGGTCGGTGAGCCGGTGCGGAACTGTCTCGCTTCCGATTGGGCCGACGTCGCTGGTAGTCACCGGCCACCAGCGACGTGCTGATAGTTGCTTGGCGGCTCAGGGCTCCGGTCTGCCCACAGCGGAGTCCTGACCAGTACATCCGTGCGTCCTCGCGCCCCTGCGATCACGCGAGAGAAGCCTCTCGTCTGCCGACACGCGGTCAGCCTGCCATGTCGCCGGTCCGCCGCTGTTCAGTATCGCTACACACAGTCCAGACGGTCGGAGGAACGGAGAGGGTTATGGCGCGACTGATTCCAGCCGCCTTGGGGCCGGATGCGCCCATGTCCGAGCGGGCCGTCTTCGCGGCCCTCGGCGGACTACCTGACTCCTGGACGGTGCTGTGGGATGTCCCGGTCGGCTTGTTCGGCCGACCTCGCGCGGATCTGCGCCAAATCGACTGCCTGCTCCTGCATGAGCGGCTCGGGCTGCTAGTTGTGGAGGTCAAGGGCGGCGCCATCAAGGTTGAGCGAGGGGAGTGGTCGACGCGGCCGATGGGGTCGCAGGAGTGGATAGCCCTGCAGCGGTCTCCGTTCAAGCAGGCCGCCGATCAGCGCTACAACCTGCAGCGCTATCTGTCGCGTGAACTGCGGATAGATCCGCGGTCGTTCGGGCATGCGGTCGCTTTTCCGGGGTGTGACATCACGGCGGACCTCGGCCCCGACGCTCCGCGTGAGCTGGCCATCGACGCAGGCGATCTTCGCAATCCCTCCGCAGCCTTGCACCGCGTGCGAGCGCACTGGGGTGATTGCCCGCCGTTGACTGGAGGGTTGATCGAGTCCGTTGTCGACAGGCTGAGGCCGTCGTTCGAAATGACCATTCTTTCCGCTTCGGCCGCCGCAGCCACGGCGGAGGCGCTGGAGCGGGAGACCCGCCGGCAGGCGCAGATGGTCGAGAACCAAATCGAGGCATACCGAACGCTACTGTCGACGGATCGGGTCGTGACGCTCGGTGGCGCCGGCACCGGCAAGACAGTCGTCGCCGCCCAGCTGGCTCGGCAGCTTTCCTCAACGGGCAGTCGAACACTGCTGTTGTGCCACCGCGGCGGTGTCCAGGCGTTCCTGTCGACCCTCCTAGGGATCCGGTCGACGCACCGCTCGTATGACGGGCAGTCACCCGAACCGCTCCACGTCGCTGCATGGATCAAGGTTGCCGGCGCCGTCGCCGAGGCCGTAGGTCGGTCTTCGGTGCGGCCTGCCGATCCAGCGTTGAGTGAGTACTTTCTCGAGTTCCGCGATGCCCTGCCCGCGCCCTATGACGCGCTGGTGGTCGACGAGGGTCAAGAGTTCACGCCGAACCAGATTGAGGCGCTCACTTGGCTATTGAGCGACCCGGACAGCAGTCCCGTCTACATCTTCGCCGACCCGTTCCAGCATAGTGGGATCTTCTCCACCCCCACCCGCGATCGGCTCGAGAAGAAGGTCCGCTACAAGTGGACGTCGCCTATCAGCAGCGAAACGGTGATGTTGACGACCAACTGTCGAAACAGCAGTCAGATCGCAGAAATATCCTCAAAGTTCTACCCCCATACCGCACCGCTCCCCGTCGCGGATGGTCCGGATCCGCAGTTTCACCAAGTTCAACAAACGAGTGTTCTGTCAGAGGCGTTCCGGCTGGTTGCGAAGCTGACGAACGAGGAGGGTCTCCGGCCGAATCAACTCTTGGTGGTGCTCATCGGGTTCGCGATGAAGGAGGCGGAGCAGGCGGCGCGGCGGTCGCGAGTATCGACGGTCGCGCTTGATCAGATCTTCCGGTTCCCGCTCACCCCCAAGGACCTGCGTGTGGCGTGCGGACGGCCCGATGACGCCCAGGGACTCGAGGCCGACGCCATCGTCGTCGCTTATCGGCCCGACCCAGGAACTCCCGGAACGCTGCGTGAGATGTACATTGCGACCAGTCGCGCCCGATCGGTCCTGCATGTGGTATCCAGTCTGTCGCCGGATGACATTCTTGCATCCGAGACGGCACGGACCGAGGATGCCGATCCTGCCGTGGCAGTCGGAGAAGCTGAGTGAGGCCAGGTGGCTGACTGGCGAATGACGTTTGTCGGAACGGGTTCGTTGGCGAGTGCCAGCCACCGGGCCTTTCCGGCAACGCTTCTGGAAGCGCCAGGCCTGACGGTGCTGGTCGATTGCGGCGATGGAACAGTGGCCCGTCTGCGGTCCCTGGGGAATCCGTCCATCGACGCCGTGGCCGTGACCGGGCTGTCAGTTTCTGAGCTCGGTGGGCTGCTGACCCTTGCGGAAGTTCAACGCCGATCACGACGTAGGGCGCTGCGTGTGTTCGGCCCACCCGGCCTCGAGCAGGCGCTGGCCAGCCTGTCGACCCTGTCGGCGATGAGCACGGGCGAGTTGTTCGATGCCGAGGAAGCCACAGCGGGTCGGGTTCTGTATGAGCAGGCCGGAAAACACCTCGAGGCGGTCGAAGTCGACTTAGGCGAAGGCTTAGCCGGGTTTGCCTACCTCATTTACGAGTCCCCCTTGCCCGGGCGGGTTGACGCGGCGAAGGCCGCGGCGCAGGGAATCAAGGGAAGTGATTTCTGGCGCCTGCAGGCGGGGCAGACGGTCCGGGGAGTTCGCCCGGGCGACGTGATCGGGCCTTTGCGCCCCGGTCGCCGTGTCATGGTCGCCGGTCGCGGCCGGGTGACGGACGCGCTGGAAGCTAACCTTGACGGCAGTGATGCCGCAGTCTTCGCTGCACCATTCATGGATGAGCGACTCGAAATGGCTGAAGATGCTCACTACTTCACCGGTTGGGAGGCGGCAGAGCTGGCCGCCCGGACCCGGGTTCGGGTGCTTCTCTTACAGCAACTCGGTCCCTATGCACCTATTCGGCATCAGGTAGACGAGGCTCGGCAGTTTCACGGACGGCTCTTCGCTCCCGATGATGGCGACGTGCTGCGAATCCCTCTTCCTGAGACGGGCCTGCCAGCCGCGTTCGACAGGGGGCGCTCGGCCGGATCGCACGGTGTACAGCAACGCGACAGGTCGGCGCGCAACAGTGAGCCTCGTTCTACTGCGGCGCCAAGACCTGGTGATCGCATGCGGTAGCGGCCTGCAGGGCCGTGGGGTTGAGGAACGCCGCGCCGCGGGCAGGACCCTGAGCCCTGTCCATACCTCGCCCGGTAGTCGCTGGGGGCTGCGCTCGGCGCAACGTCAGATGGACGGCACTGTGTTGGCGGCGGATGTAGCCAGCAGCACCCGCGCTAGATCCGCCACCTGGACCTCGGTCTCCGGTAGCGAGCGGCTGATGTCGACGGCGTGGATGAGCAAGGTGACGTCGGTGCCCACGATGTCGAATGGCTCGGGGTGTGGGTCCCCAGCGGCGTAGATCAGGTGCCCCGTTCGCAGGCCTAGCCGTGAGCAGTAGGTCACCAGTTGGTAGGCGTCGGCGTTCGGGAACTTGCCGCTGCCGTCGAGCAGCTTGTACTTGGTATCTGCGACCGCTACCGGCCTGTCGTTTCGGTAGAGGACGAGGTCGGGCTCAATGGTGAGCCGGCCGAGCGTGTCCAACGGCAGCGGCTGTTGAGTGACCAGCCCGGGAAGCTGCTCGCCGAGTAGCTGGCCGACGAGCTTCTCGAAAAGCCAGGCCATGTTGACGACGAAGCCGTGAGTCCGCGTGTCACCCGCGGCGTGCTCCACGCTGGTGTGGGTCAGCACGAGGTCACACAGGTGCAGCAGACGGTGCAAGCGGGCGTTCAGGCGGGTGGGCTGCCATGGCGTAAGTCGTACGCCCGGTGCGGGTAGGTGGACATCGGTCAGGACCCGGTCGAGACGCAACAGCGTGTTCCGCGCCGCCGCGGGCACGTCGGCAAGGGTGAGGAGTCGCCGGCAGGCCGCACGGATCCGGCGGTTGTCATCGGTGTCGAGGGTCCACTCGTCGACAGTCACCTCTAGCGGCACGGGCAGCCCGAAGCGCCGTAAGTGTTGGTCGCGCAGCCGAACCCGGCCGCGCAGCACTGGCAGGGTCTGGTCCTCGGTGCGGTAGCCGCGCAGTGGCCCGGCCGCCATCGCCGTCGCCACTTCCTGAGCGAATAGGACTGCGAGCACGCTGGAAAGGTCGGCGTCATCAGCGAGCCCAACCAGTCCGGGGTCGACCTTCAGACCGCTGATGCCGTGGGCGCGCGCCAGCAGGGTGAGGACTTGGGCAGTCCCCACCTTCGGGGCTACTCGGACGACGAGATTGCCACGTTGGAGGGCGCCGACGGCGTACTCAGCTGTGACCCGCCACCCGTCGACATCTGGCTCGACTGTGACGAGCCGGCTGCTGTTGAGTGCCGTGGCCTCCGACGGTGTCAGGTCTACGGGGTAGACGGACTGGCCCTCGCTGAGCGCGGTCAGTTCAGGCCGCGTCACCACTGCCAGCCCCTTCTTGGACCGGCACACCGATTCCAGCCTCAGCGATCCAAGATGCGAACGGGTACCAGCTGTCGACCTTGTCGTGGTCGCCGTAGTGGTGCTCCACCAGCATCGGCCGCAGCTCACGTCGCCACAGTCGGTCGAGGGCTGCCGGCTCGCCGAGTCCAGCCCGCATGAAATAGGACGGCCCAAAGGCCAGCGCGGAGTCGAGGCCGCGTTTGCCCATCTCCGCGTTGAGCCGGTCCCGCAGTACCGCTAGCGCCGTGGGGTGCCCGTTGGCCTTGCACCACCGGGCCAGGACGCCGGTCAACGCATGCTCGCCGGCGTCCATCGACAGGAACACGAAGCGGCGACGCATCGCGGCATCGAGGAGGGCGATGGAGCGGTCGGCAGTGTTCATCGTGCCGATGATGAAAAGATTGTCCGGCAGGCTGAACCGCTCGCTGGCGCTGTAGAGGAGCTCGATCTCCCGGTCGCGGTACTCCAGCAGGAAGTACAGCTCGCCGAACACCTTCGCGATGTTGGCCCGGTTGATCTCGTCGATGACCAAGACGAACGGCTTGCCCGGAGCGTTGCGGGCCTCCTCGGCGATCCGTTTGAGCGGGCCAGGCTGCACGGTCAGCGATGCCCCGACTCCGTCGCTAGTGGCGACCGGTCGGAACCCCTCGACGAAGTCCTCGTACGAGTACGTGGGGTGAAACTGCACCAAGGTCGATTGACCCTCCACAACGCCGCAAGCCTCCAGCAGGCGCTGCACAACGAAGGTCTTCCCGGTCCCTGGAGGGCCCTCGAGCACGACCTGCTTGCGTTCGTTCAGGCTAACCAGCAGCTCATTCAGCCAGCTGGTGTCGGCGTGATGCAAAGATTCCGCGAGGGCGTCGACGTCGCACTCAAGCGCTGCCGGGGCAGGGGGGTGCTCCTCAGCGATCGGGATGTCCGTCGGGGCGTCGACGTTGGGATCGTCGAGGTCGGCCGCGCCGGGGAGCTCGCCGTCGATTTCGGCCAACGCCTCAAGCGCAGCGTTGATCTCGGTCAGGTCCAGCACGTCTTCGCCCTTGAACCGAACTCGCGTACGCACTGGGGCCGGCAAGTCCTTCACCCTGGGGCTCGCCTCGACGCTCCAGGCCACCGGACGGGTGAGCAACGTCGATCCGCCGATTTGCTCCAGGGCCACGGCCCCGTCCTGCAGGCGCCCGAGGCGTATGTGCTCGCCATCGACGGTGACGACCAGGTCGCCGGGCTGCATGCCTAGGACGAAGGCAAGTACGTCGCGCTTCTTCCCCTCCCGCTTGACGACTTGAAGGTCCGTGTACCGCTCGTCGACCAGGCTGCTCAGCGCGTCCTGCGTAGGTTGCGGCGGCAGGTGGGTCAGCCGACCAGCGGTGACGGTGACCCGACCCTGGCTGACCCAGGCCGGGACCCGGTTCTGCTGGTCGAGCTCACCGCGGACGAGCCATGCGCGGCTGCCCTCGACGTCTTGACTCCATTCCTGTACCAGCGGCGCTGAGTCGTAGCGCACCGCCTTGCCGCCCTGCTGCTTCTGCAGATGAAGCGTGATCGCCTTCAGGTCGCGTTCCAGGTCGCCACTCGGCGAGGCGAGGTGCTCGCTGAACACCGCGACGACCCGCTGCCGGTCGGCCCGCCGGAGCAGCGTCGTGAACGACCCCGGGTGAGCCAACAGACACAACAAGGAAGCCACCCGGTCATCGGTGTCCGGGACATCGCTGACCAGGTCGCGGAACCGCCACGGATCCGTCCAGGCCTCCTCGCGGGCATCGGCCGACTGCTGCCACCAATCATCGAGGATGCGGACGCAGGAGGTCAGCATCGCGATCGGCCCCGCGATCAAGGCCTTCCCGCCGTGCACGAAGCCCTGTTCCAGGTCGGCAGACAGCTGCCAGGGAAGCCCCGGCGGATCTACCGCGGGAATCAACGGGTTGCGGATCCGGGCACGCTTCGTCCAGCCGTTCATGTCGCTAAGTGGCCCAACTAGCAGTACCAGGGCTTCGGCTGCGAGCGTCCTCGGGTTGAGGCCGGCGAGCCCGGGGAGCGTCGCTGGCGTGGGCTGCGGTGCCGCCTCCAAGTACTCGAGCAACGCCGCGGTCGTGGCCGCATCCCAGATCTGCGTACCGGAGAGGAGAGCCGACCCGCCGGACCGCCACGCCTCCAGCACCGGCCCGACTGCCCGTAATGAATGCGCCGCTCCCGGACCGGCATGCAGTACATCGGTCGCGGGGGAGAGGGGGACGTCGAGCAGGGGTTCGCTGCGTGCCGCGTCCCAAACTGCGTACGCCTCGTTGGCCGCCTCGAACAGCTGGACGGGGTCCTTGTGCTCTTCCAGGGCTGCGCGCCCTTCACGGGTGAGTCGGATCCCGCCGTCCGACGTCACGTGCAGCCACCCAGGGTGCTCCAAGGTGGTGGTGAGGTTCCAGCGAAGGTGGGTCCAGGCGCGTACGCCGCCGCTCGTGGTCGTTGAGGAGTCGTACTGAGTCAGTGGCACCCGTTGGGCAACCAGATCCTGCAGATCGTTGACCTTCAGAGGCTGGTCCTGTTCAGCCAGGACTTGCAGCGCCGCGCGCAACCGAACCCGGCAGCGCAGCGCCCAGTCCGGGTCCTGGATCGGCTCGCTGACGCCGGAGGAGATCGTCTGGTCGGGCGCTGCCACTGTCACACGTGCTCCTCATGTCGCGGCCCATGCCCAGGCGGCGGGTCGAGCGGGCTGACGAATGGCACACCGGTCCGGGCTGCCTCGGTCATCGCGTCGTAGGAGGCGAGTACTAGCCGCTTGGTGCGGAACTCGCCATGGTCACGCTCGTCGTACTTGCGCACTGTCGGGAACGAGTCGATGACGTGCTCGGCATCGTCCCGGTTCAGTCCGTACAGGTCCAGCATCGCGGCGTCGATCTCGGCCTTGATCTGCGCTCGCCGTTCCGGCAGCCATCGGTAGGGAGGACCGGGATCACCGCCCACGACATCGGCGGCGTAGGACTTGATCCGGTGGGACGTGTAGGCCAACTCGGCAACCCGCGGCCGGATGAAGGTCTCGAGGGGGGAGCTCCACCATGCGGGCTGCTCAGCGAACGCTTTAGGGGTTGGACACGCCAGCTGCTTGGTCGTGAAGTACTTCATGTGCGTCCCGCTCAACTTCTGCCGGGCGACGTAGTCGAAGGCGAGGGATGACCACGTCGCGTGAAGTAGCGGCGCCTTGCCTGGGGATTCGGGGAATGCGAGCAGGAATGGGTCGCCCACAGCAGATCTCGGCATGACGCTCGGGACGAAGGTGCGGACGTCGCTGGCGCGGGCGATGTCGCGCCAGCCGAGGAACCAGTCGCGGTCCCAGCCGTCCGGCACGGCTTCGTCGACGATCTTCGCGTCCACCCAGTACCGCGCCAACGGTTCGAGGTCCGGGTCGTCGAGCTGCTTGTCGTCGGGGCGGGGCAGAGATCCCACGTTGAGCTGAGCCTGAGTCGCTCCGGCGTACGTGCTGAACCGGTGGTTCCAGTGGCTCAACATCTTCGCTTCGTACAGCGGAAGCCAGCGCTGGCCAGCCTGGTGCCAGCCCCATCCGTCGAATCGCGCTCCCAGCTCTTGGAGTTCGTCCGCTGAGATGAAGCTGCCCGAGTCGTTCGCCATGTCGAGCAGTCGCCCGAACCTCAAGCCCCATGGGTTCCCGTCCACGGCGTCATCGCGGATGAGCACGGGATGGTGGCGGTAGCAGGCGAGGGTGATCTCCGCGTCGCGTCGGCTGCGGAACAGCGGCAGAGTGCCGGTGTTCGGGTTGACCTGTAGGACCTCGTGTGCCTCGAGCCGGAACCGGCGGCTCGGCACCTGGGGCACATGCCGGACCAGGAACGCGAGGTCGATCTCGGGCACCCGCTGGCCGCCGGTCATCGACGAGACGGCGAAGCGCACGGAGTGATGAACCCCCGGGAAAATCCGCGCCTCGTTGTCAAAGTCGTAGAAGGCGGCGACCCGCTCGGCTCGCAAGTTTTCAGCGAAGAAGGCGGCTGTCGTGGCATCCGTGGCGAGGCCGGTCGGCGTGATGATGCCGCTGCGACCGCTGGAAACCAGGCAGGTGCGGAAGTGCTCCGCGAAGACGCTGTAGGTGTTGACGTCACCGACCCCGCAGAGCGGGAAGCGCCCGCTGGTGCGCAGGAAGTGGCTCTCCGCCTCGGCCTGCCGCTTGGCAGCGTTGAACTCCGCGAAGAGCTCTGGGTGCTCGTGCTTGAGCGCGGCGATGGCTCGCTTGCGGGCAGCGGCATTCTTCGCCTCGGCGATGGCGGCGTCCCGGGCGGCGAAGAACTCCTGCTCCTGCAACTTGACCCGCTCCCACGGCGGGTTGCCGAGCGTGGCGGAGAAGCCTCCGATCCAGCCAGTCGCGCTGTTCGCGGGCCCGTCGTCAGGTACGGCGAAAACCTCGGGGAACTCCAGGTGCCAGTGGAAGAGTCGGTGGCGGGCGGCGATGGCGGCGATGGCGTCGACCACAGAGTCCGCCGCGGTCCCGTTGCCCAGCTGCTCGAGGGTCTCGTGCGTGATGGGCACGTCTTCGGCCGCCTTGCCACCGAGGAAGGCCGCACACCAACCGTCGGCCACCCGCCGTGCCCGTAAGGCGTGCTCACTGGTGTGCTCGGTTTGGTATCGCTGGCTGGCCCAGACGACGTCTGCGAGCGTGCGCGCGTTGGCCGCGCGAGCCGCCAGCTCTTGCGTGGCTGTCCGGTTGGCGGTATTGCCCACCGGAATGCCCGAGTCGCTGAACAGGTCGCCCTGGCCGCTGCGCTGCGCAGCGTTGAGCTTGCGCCAGGAGGTGGCGAACTTCTTGTCGTCGCCGGTCAATGCGACGTAGGCAGTGTCGGGGATGCCGGCGTGGAGCAGGGCCGGCGTGGTGCCGAGCAGCGCGTTGCCGACCTTGATGTGGTGGTCGAGGAAGGTGAGCGGCTTGCCGGGCGCCATCGACTCCAGCCAGAGGCTGACCTTCGCCAGGTCGGCCGCAAGCGGGTTGACGTCGACGCCGTAGATGCAGCGCGCCACGACGTCGTGTAGCGCCTGCTGCGTGTCAGCAGGCGTGGGGTCGACCTCCCCGGTGCGAACCATCGCCAGACGCTGCGCGATGCGACGGGCCGCAGCCACCATGAAATGCCCGCTGCCGATCGCCGGATCGCACACGGTCAGGCTCAGCAGGGCCCGCTCGCCGTCCGGCTGTTTCTCTGCGTCGTCAAGGACCGGGTCCAGCGCGGTATCCAGCACGAGGTCCACGAGGTCGGTCGGGGTGTAGTAGCTGCCCGTGGTCTTGCGGTCGTTGCCCGCCAGGTTCTCCAGCGTGAACACGTGCCGGATCGGATCGTGACGGGGCACGAGTTCGAGAAGGGACTCGTAGATGGACCCGAGTTCCTCGGCGCCGAGGTGGCGAAAGTCGACGAGCCGGCGGGGCTGACCCTTCGGCTGAACAATGGACAGCGAACGCACCGCGGACAGCAGCGGCTGGTTGCCCAGGCGCCGTCCGGTCAGGATGTCCGCTTGCGAGGCCGTAAACAGCCCGCCTAGGCCCGGCAGCCCGAGCCGCGGTTCGCCTTCGGTGCGGCCGAGGGCGTTCATGATGAGGTTGACGGCGTCCCACAGGTCGTGGTGTGCGCTGCCGTGGCGACGTAGCGCCAGGCGGCGAAGCCGGGCGGCAGAGAAGTGCTCGTGATAACGCTGCTGGACCGGTGCCGAGGCGGCGGGATCGAGCAGAGCATCGCGCTCCTCGGCCACGGCCCAGAACAGCAGGCGATAGACGGTGCGCAGCAGACTCTGGTGTAGGTCGTCGAGGCGGATGGAGCCATCGGCGAGCCCCTCGCGCAAGGGAGTGTTCGCGGGGTGCTGAAGGAGGCCGGTCCCTAGAGTTTCCAGCGCCTGCTGCACGCCATCGCGGAGCTGATCCAGCGCGCGCACGCCCTGAGTGACCGCGGTAGTACGCCAGCGCTCCAGCCAGCAGTCCGAGGGCTGGCCTCCGCTGGGAATCTCGACCCGGGACTGGTGGCACAGCAGGTACAGCAAGGCGAACTCGGCGAACAGTTCACCGTCGAACATCGCCTCGAGGTCGAACTCGACGTACGCCTGTCCGGTGAGCGTCGTGGAGTCGCGCAGCAGCCGGAGGAGCCGGCCGTTGGAGAGAAGAGCCCACAGGTAGTCGGGGGTGCGGTTGAGTGTTTCCTGCAGCATGGCGTGCGGGGCCCGGTGGGCGGCGCCTGAGACGCCCGGGCTGCGCTTGTCGAGGGGAACGCCCCAGCCGAGCAGGTGGATGGGGCTTGCGCCCCAGAGATGGCTGATCGGGTACTGCTTGTCCGCGACCGTGAGTCCGCCGGCGGGGGTTGTGGGCACGCGGCCGTAGCCGAGCTCGGACAGCACTACGGTCAGCCAGCGTTCCCGGGTGAGCCCGACGGCGGGGTCGTCATCGGGAAGGCGGGCAAGGTCGGTGCGGAATCGGCGGTAGACGCCGAGCAGGTGGGTCCACACCCTGGCGGCGGCCTCGCGTGGCTCCTCGCCGGCCAGGTGGTAGGTGCTGCTGCTCACGCCATCGAGGCCCCCGGCGAGGAGGGAGGAGAGCAGGTCGGCCGGGAGCAGCGCACCCGCGACCCGGACCGAGGTCAGCCCATCGCTCATGCCGCACCCCCCATGGCGGGCAGGAGGAGCTGGACGCTGAGTACGTCGACGGGCCGCTGGGCGGTGACGGTCAGGCCTCGACGGATAGCGCCGGCGCCGGCGCGGGCCCGCCGGTGGGCGCCGAGGAGCCGCTCGGCATGTTCGTCGGCGACTGCTTCCAGCTGGGGCATGAGTGACGGCAGTCCATCGAGGATCTTGCCGACGGCATCCTGTGCGACGCCTTCGACGACGTTGGCCGCTGCAGTGGCGTCGAGTAGCTCTTCAGCGCGGGCGTCGGCGAGCCATACAGCGTCGTGCGGCGCTCCCTCGAAGGCCAACACGCGCGCGTCCTCGGCGACGCGCTGCTGGATCCCGTCGGGGCCGGGCAGCGTGAGCTGGAAGCGGAAGCGGACCAGCATCAGGGTGGTGCGCGTGCCGACCGCTCGGGTGCGCATGACGCCGGCGCGGCGCGCGGGCCGCTCCTTGGCCGGGACGGCCGCGTCCAGCGCGCTCTCCAGCACGTAGCGAGCGATCGCCTGCACGGTGGGGTCGGTGCGGGCGATGACGGCCTTTCCGCGGCCGGCGGGCGGCTGGCTCCGCAGGAGCACTGGGTCGTGTAGGGCGACGGGCAGGCTCGTGCGCAGTCCGAGGGGAAGGGGTGCCAGCACAGCGGTGAGGCCCTCTTCAGCACGGGTGACGGTGGAGCCGAGCGCGCGCAGGGTCCCGGTGAGGAAGGTTTCCAGGTCACCGTGGCCGCCGAGTGCGGTACGGACCTCCTCGACCTCGGTGGCGACCTCCTCGGGCTTGATCGCGTGCTGGGCGTAGCGAGCGCGGGAGGCCTTCTCCTTCTCCGCCGCCGACGCCCAGGCGCGGTCCAGCGCCTGGGCGCGCTCGTCCATGCCCAGATCAAGGGTGAGCTGCTGGGCGTCCTGACCGCGGAGCAACAGCCCCTCGGCGAGGGCGTCGATGAGCCCTTGGCCATCGCCCGGCACGGGAACGGCGACGCCGGTGGCCTTCGCGATGGCGCGGTGCTTGCGGATCAGTACGTCAAGGACGATCCCGTCGATACCGTTGTCCTCCCCGTAGATCGTCAGAGCGCGGACGACGTCCTTGGGCTGGAGGTAGCGGTCGGCGCGGCCCTCGCGCTGCTCGTGTCGGGTGGGGTTCCAGGCCAGGTCGTAGTGCACCACGGCGGAGAAGTGCTCCTGCAGGTTGACGCCTTCGGACAGACAGTCGGTGGCGACGAGCACGTGACGGCCGCCGAGGTCGGTCAGTTCTCCGATGCGACGTTCTCGCTCGGCCGGGGGGATCTGTCCGGTGACGCTGGCCACGTGGACCGGGTCCTTGGATTTCGCCAGCACCGATGTCAGGTGTTCGGCGACGTATCCGGCGGTCTCGATGAAGCGGCAGAACACGATGGGCTGATAGCCGTCGGTCAGTAGCTGCTTGACCTGCGTGATGAGCACGGCGAGCTTGCGGTCCTGCGTTGCACCGGCGAGGTCGGCGGCCCGGCGGGCGAAGGCCAACAGCCGTCGCCGGTCCGCATCGTCGTGCAGCTCGCCAGCTGCTGGTGGCTCGCCAATGATGGCACCCGGCGTGGTGTCGATGCCTTCCAGAGACTCGTCCTCGCCGCTGTCGAGGACGGCGGCGCGGCCGATCGTGTCGGCCTCCTCGGCGTCCCGGGCATCAGCGTTGACCGTCCGCTTGCGCAGGGTGGCCGCCGCGGCGGCGGGGCTCGAGGCGAGAGCTCGCAGCAGGCCGAGCACCGTCCACCAGCGAACCCGCCCGCGGGTGCCGCTGACACCGTCGCGGACCTGCTCGCGGGCATAGGCCAGCACGTCATCGAAGAGGTCGCGATAGGCAGGGCCGAGCGTGTAGGGGACGTCGAGGGTGAGTCGGTCCTTCGGGAAGGGTGTGTCCTCGTCGAGGTAGTGGCGGATGTCGGCGCGCCGGCGTTGGACGAAATGCCGGGCCAGCAGCGCACGTCCGCGCTCGGTGGTCAGGTCGGCGGTCCGCAGCTCGGGATTGCAGAGGCCGATGAGATCAGCGAACGCGGCCTCGTCCCCGGAGTGTGGCGTCGCCGTAGCGAGAACAAGGTGGCGGTCGGCGTCGGCGGCCAGAGCCTGGAGGAGCTCGTAGCGCTGGTGCTGCCCACGTTGTCCAGCTCCAGAGCTGGTCACACAGGTGTGCGCCTCGTCGACGATCACCAGCTCCGGGCAGCGGAGCAGGAACTCGTGGCGTCGCCTGTCGGACTTGATGAAGTCGGTGGAGATGACGACGTGGGGGTACCGGTCGAACAGCGACTCGTTGAGCATGAGGCCGCGTTCGAGGTTGCGGACGGTACTGGTGAGCACGAGCGCGGCGTCGATGCCGAACTTGTCGTGCAGCTCCCGCTGCCACTGCTCGGCCAGCGCCGGGGAGCACAGGACGGCGAGGCGTCGCACGGTGCCCTGGGCCAGGAGTTCTGCGGCGATCAGGCCCGCCTCGACGGTCTTGCCGATGCCGACGTCATCGGCGATGAGCAGCCGGACGGTGTCCTGCCGCAGCGCCATCAGCAGGGGCACGTACTGGTAGCTGCGGGGGCTGACACTGATGCCTGCGAGCGAGCGGAAGGGGCCGGCGCTGGAGGAGAAGCCGACCCGAAGGGCGGTACGCAGCAGGCCGGTGGAGGCGCTGTCGCCGAGGTCGGCCGGCGACGGTGGAGGGAAGGTGGCGGGCTCCACGCCTTCATCGGGGAAGACACCGACGACGTCCTCTGCGCCGCCGCCCAGCGGCTGCAGCAGCAGGAACTCCGGTGTCGTCCCCGGTAGGACCACCCATTCGCGGCCCCGGGCGCGGACGAGACTGCCGACCGCGACGTCGAGGGTGGTGGGTGTTGCGGTCACCGTGTGGTCCTTTCAGGTCCGAAGAGCCAGGCGTGGCGGCTGGCGACCGCGGGCCAGTCGTCGTTGTAGCGCACGCGGACGACACTCCATCCGAGGTTGTCGAGTCGTTCGGCGGCACGCTGGTCACGCAGCTGCTGGACGGCATCGTCGTGGTGCGGGCCGTCGATGAACACAGCGACGGGGTTGCCCGGCAGGTCGTAGATGAGGTCGGGTCGCGCCCGGGCGTCTTCGATGGTGCGCTGCGCGTCGTCGGGTAGGCGGTGGCCGTGTTCGGTGAGCCAGTCGACGAACTTCCTCTCCAGCCCGGAGTCGCTGAGCTTGGTGAGCCACTCCTGCTGAGCTGCCCGGCCGCGACCACCCGCGCCACCGGCCACGCTCGCGGCCATGAGCTGCTGGAGCAGCGGCACGATGCTGTGCCGGTCGATCCGGCGGTGCTCGAACTGATTGGCGTAGGACAGCAAGCAGTCGTAGCAGCCGTGCTCGCACCTCTCCCGCGCGCCGGGGGCTTGGCCGAGGTCCTCCCCGGTGTCGGGGTCGTAGTGGACGATCGACAACGCCCGGCGGGCGACCCGAGCCAGCGCGTCCGGCTCGGCGATCAGGCGGGCCAGCACGCCGGCGCCACCCTCGGCGGCCTCGATGAGCAACAGGCGGCCGCGGCCGTCGAGGTCGGGCAGCTCTTTACTCTCCAGCTCGGAGTCTTCCAGCTGGAACTCCGCTTCGATGCCACGCTCCAGCGCCGTCCGCAGCGTGACGGCCGCCTGCTCGGCCACCGGGTCGCTCAGGCGGAGTACGAGAAGGTTGCGCCGGTCCTGTACGTAGGGAGTGACCTTCTCCTTTTCCCGGACGTCTTCGCTGGCCTCCAGCCCTTCGGTGTCCACCGGGCTGTCGGCGGCCTGCTTGTCGCTGAGCCACTTGCCCTCGCGCAGGTCCAGCCAGAACCCGTGGTCCGCGGGGTTCTTGCGCCGGCGCCGCCCGACGTTGGCGATCCGGATCTCGGCGGCATCGGCATGCACTAGCTCCAGCACCGGCCGGCCGGTGTCGATCGCTTCAGCGCGTGTGCAGCTGGGGAGCCCGCCGCGGTCGGCGAACCGAAAGGACACCTCCAGCTCGAAGCCGCTCTTGCGGCGTTCCTCCTCGTCGCTGCTGATCCGCTCGCGGCGGCGGGTGAACACCGTCTGCAACCGGAGCAGTCCGTACTGGGTCGCGCCCAGTGGGTGGTCGCAGTTCTGGCACCGGTCGATGCCGACCTTGACCGGATGGAGGTATCCGCAGCCCTCGCAACGCTTCGCCGTCTCGGTGATCGCGCCACCGCCGAAGGTGTTGCCCGGATCGCGAGGTAGCTGCACCCGGGTGACCTCGTAGCGGGCGCCCTCGTGGTAGATCAGCGAACCAGGGCCGAACTCGCTGATTGCCACGAACCGCGGCCTTTGCAAGTAGTCCCCGTCGGACTTGCCGCCTCGCCGGGCCGGGATGTAGGCAGCCAGCGGCAGCCGCGGGAACGAGTAGCCGGGCAGGAAACCTTCACTGGCCAGGTAGCGGTAGCTGTAGAAGTCGGTGGCGCCCTTTTCCTGGTCGTCGTTGCGCAGCAAGGTCAGCTGGTTGCGCGCATCAGCGCGTCGGCGCTCGGCCTGGCGGCGGTCCCACCGACTGGCGGTGGTGCTGATCGCCAGTCGGTGCTGCTCGTTGGCCTCGGCCAACGCGGCGCGGTAGAGCTGGCGCCACCGCTCGAATGCGGCATCGAAGGAGGTGGGTGCGTGCTTGATCTGGTCGTGCACCCAGGTGTCGGACCACCACGTCGCGTCGCCTTCGTCCAGCGCCCAGGTGCGCCGCAGCTCGGTCAGTACCCGCTCGGCAGTCACCTGTGCTCGGCGCTGCACGTCGGGGGCGTTGACTGCGTGCCACAGCTGTGGCAGCAGAGCGAGGCTGGGGATCTCCCCGCCGGCTTCGAGCAGGTCGGTGATGGACGAGTGCATCGACTCGTCGGTCTCGGCCAGCCAGATTGCGTGTACGTGGGAGCGGATGAGGTCCTCGTTGGTGAGATCAAGCCGCGGCGCGACTACCGAGCCGGCGACCATGTCCCGGGAACGGCGGAACCAGTAGCTGTCGTGCGCATTGCCGGTCGAGCAGTAGGTGAGGACCAGGGCTTGCTGGCCGCTACGGCCGGCGCGGCCGGAGCGCTGGGCGTAGTTGGCCGGTGTCGGCGGCACGTTGCGCAGTCCGACCGCATTGAGGTCGGAGATGTCCACACCGAGCTCCATGGTGGGCGAGCAGTACAGCAAGGGGAGGTCACCGGACCGGAAGTCGTGTTCGCGCTCGAGCCGATCCCGTTGGGGGACCTGCGCGGTGTGTTCGCGCGCGAGCATCCCGGCGTAGCCGCGCGCCAGGTCGCGGTACAGGTCCCGGAAGAAGGGGTTGACCCTGGCTGTTTCCTCACCGCTGAACGTCTTGCGCAGTGGGTCGACGGCGCCGTTGAGTCCGTCACCGGCGTGCCAACGCAGCGCTCCGGCGTTGATCCGGTACTCGGGGCCGTCTGCGCCGTTGGTGCGGTTGAGCACGCCGGCGTCGGTGAGGATGCGGAACAGGTCCTCGATCACCTTGCCGGCGTCGGCGGTCTGCAGCGGGCCCGGGAGGCCGGCGGCGTCCCGGCGGAGGTACTTGCCGAACGCGCCGCGTCCGGAGACAGCCAGCACCGACCGGCGGCCGCCGGCTCGACTAGGCCGGGGGATGGCGACGCCGACGTCGACCAGCTGCTCGTCCTCGCCGAGTGCCCATGGCTCGATCAGGTGGACGCGGGTGAGCCGTCTGAGCCGGTCGTACCCCTCCTCGGTCAGGCAGTCGACCTCGATGGCCCGGACACGGCGAAGCTCGTCGAGCAGGATGCGTGCGAGCTCTTCGCGTTGCGCGGGGCTGATGCGGTCGAGCAGGTAGCTGCCGGCCCACGATTCCTCGTCGCCGGCGAGCTCGGGAAGGTCGCGGTAGTCGACCTTGACGAGACCGGTCTGTTCGAGGTTGGGCATCGTGATGCGCCAGCCACGCTGCAGGTCGACGTACAGCTGGTACTCCACGATGCTGCGCAGGGCCCGCTCGGCGTCCTTTCGGGCGCCGAACTTGGCGTCGGGGGCCTGGGCGAAGTCGCGCATCTCCAGGCCGAGCATCTGGGTGACCGCATCGGCGAGGGACTCGTGAGTGAGTCCCTCTGGGCTGGCCTGCAGAGCGCCGTACAGCCCGGCGCGCAGCTGCGCGACCTGGACGAAGTCGTTGAAGTGACCGGCTTGCAGGCTGGCGTCCTGCCGGTTGTCCACGAAGGTCAACAGCTTGCGGGCCGACCGGGGCAGCTCGCTTTCGGGCACCGCGCGCAGGTTGCCGACGATCGAGGCGCTGAGCAGCGTCATCGCGCTCGAACGGCCTTCGGTGTCCAAGGTGGCGAGCTTCCCGAAGTCGTTGCCGCGAACCTGCTCGTAGGACACGCCGCAGCGCATGCAGAAGGCGAACGGGGTGGAGACGAACCACGCCGGCAGCCCGCTGCGCGCTTGGTCCTCGGTGCCGTCGGGCAGCAGGAAGACCTTGCTGGGCAGGTACTTGCGCTTGCTGTCCAGGATCTCGACTTGATCGGTGGCCGGGTCGGTGACCAGCCAGGGCTCCGGCAGTCGGCCGGCGGCGAGTGGGTCCTCGGGCCAGGGCAGGTCGCTGCTGACGTACAGGTAGCCCGTGACGCTGTCGCCGCCGCTGGCGTCGACATCCCGCCGGGACACGAACAGCGTCTGCCCATCCCGCGTCGTCTTCGCGACGATGAGGTACTCCTGGCCGCACTCCCGGCAGAAGCCGAGCGGCAGCAGCGCCTTTTCCGGCTGCCCTGGGACGTTGACCTGGTAGGCGCCGGTGATGTGCCGGTCGCCCTCGGATTCCAAGGAGACGTAGACGGTGTCGCCCTTGGACAGGAACTGGTGCAGCCGGAAGGCGAAGACGGGCCGCTCGGTTCCCGGCTGGCGGACCTGCGAGCCCTCCTTGAGGACGTTGCGCAGCACGGCCGCGCAGAGGCCGGGGTCCTCGCCTGTCGCGGCGGCGAGCTGGGCGGCGGCGTCGGGGATCGTGGTTGGTGCTCGGCGTACCAGGCGGCCGCTGGCCTCCTCGATCGCCAGTCCGAACGTCGTCTCCACCCAGCCGGCCAATGGGTCGACGGTGAACTCGGCGAACGAACGACCCTGCTGCGTGGCGTTGCGCGTGACGGCCGCGGCGAGCGCCGTCTGGGCGGGCGCCGAGGCGGGAGTGGCGCGAATCAGCGTCTCGCCGATGACCCGGTCAGGGGTGACCTCGGTACCGAACAGTCGGGTGGCCACCTGGGCGACCACCGCGTTGCGCTCCGCGGCGGTGCCGCCAGAGGCCATCGTGGCGCTGGTCCCGACGACCTGCAGGTCGTCGGCGGCGCACTGATCCCGCAGTCGCCGCACCAGCATCGCCACGTCGGCGCCCTGCCGGCCGCGGTAGCTGTGCAGCTCGTCGAGTGCGAGGAAGCGGAGGCCCTGGGCGGCGCGCACGAGGCGCTTACGCTCATCGGGCCGGGTCAGGACCAGCTCCAGCATCACGTAGTTGGTCAGCAGGATGTCCGGTGGATCGGCGAGGATCCTCGTCCGCTCGTCAGTGGATTCCTGACCGGTGTAGCGGGCGAAGGTGACCGGTTCGCCGCCCTCGGGATAGCCGAAGCTGAGGAACTTCTCCAGCTCACCCATCTGGGAGTTGGCCAGCGCGTTCATCGGATAGACGACGATCGCCTTCACCCCGGGGCGGCGCGCACCCCCGTGTTTGTCCCGTTCCCGCAGGACGGCGTCGACGATCGGCACGATGTAGGCCAGGGACTTTCCGGAGCCTGTTCCGGTGGTGAGCACGTAGCTCTTGCCGGTGCGGGCGACCTCGATCGCCTCACGCTGGTGTTGGTGCAGCACGATCGGGTCGCGGCCGGCGTCCTGGGGGTTGCTCTTCCGACGGAAAATCCGGGCGCATTCCTGGTGCAGCAGTCCCTGTTCGACGAGATCCGGTACCGCACCTCCAGAGGCGAAGGACGGGTTCAGGCTCACCCAGGGGTCCGGCCACTGAACGCCGTCGGCGAACTGCTGGTCGACGAAGCTCTTGATCCGCTCGTCCCGAACCGCCACGAAACCGGACGTGAAAGCTCGGTAGTCGTCGATTACCTGTTCGTGGACCTTGAAGACGTCCATTGCACCCCGTCGTTGATGGATCGCAGGGAGCAACCTAGTACGGGCCGTTGGATGCGGAACGTACGTGGGCTGATTCCTCGCGTTCGTCGCCCCAGCGGTCACAGCCATCACGGCCGAGCCGGGGCCGCCTATCCCTGCAGCATGCGAAGCTCCGGCCACGATTCACAAGTAGTCACCCTCCGAACGAGCGGTGTCGCTGATGGCGGAGCAACCAGCGGCGACGCCAATCGGTGTCCCGGGCAACTCGGGACCGAGAGCCGTTCGGCGGTGGCTACTTCATGGGCTCGACAGCCAGATCAACGCCGAGAGCTGCGGCCAGCCGTAGGGCGGTGAGGCTGTCCGGCCAGAGCAGCCCCCCTCGTAGTTGGCGTAGGCCCTTGGGCGTGATGCCGCCAGCCTCGGCTATGTCGCTGAGCCTTCCACCAACGCTGAGTCGTTCCGCGATCGCCGCCTCACACAGCCTCCAGATTGCGGCCCACTGTGCGACGGCGAAGACCTGGAGTTGGCGGCGTGGCGTGCGAGGAGGGTTCTCGGCTACTCGCTCAGGGGTGAGTTCGTACCAGATGCAGTCGTAGTCGTCGGCCGCATCGGCAGGTAAGTACCTGTAGAGGGGGCGCCTAGCCATCAGCTTTCCTGTAGCCCACAGCCTGGTACTCGATCGACCCGACGAGCGCCAGGAGGAGCTGCAGGTTCGGCCAGACCTGACCGTTCAAGACGTAGGAGATCGCGTCCTCCGAAACATCGGCGTCGTGTGCCAGGTCCGCTTGGCTGAGTCGGTCGCTGCAGTCAGGCAGAGCGCACTGATGAGGAGCGGCGAGCTTCTCTGCCACAGGCTGAAGGAGTCGATCCAGGGTCAGAGCCGCCTGGCGGTCACGCTGTTCCTCGGCGCTCAAGGTCCCTACGGGTGCTTCTCGAAGCTCGTCTGGACTCCTGCGGCGTCTGGGCACGACAGCATCGTCGCGAAGTGCTCAGAGTTCCCCGGAGCGACGCGCCGCTCTCGCACGTACTAACCGAACCTTTATTCGGGCTCCGTTGCCCTCTGGCGGCACCACAGGGGCATGACCACCCCTGAGACCGTGGCCGGTGCTCCTGACCGCGTCCGGCAGATGAGGCCGGGACCACCGTGCCTGATGGCCAGAGTCGCGGCGGCAGTTGCCGTTCTCCGCTGCCCTGAGCTCGACCCAAACCGCGTCACCGTGCCGCTGCGGTGGCGAACGCTGCTTGCCCAGGCGGCGCATGTCCTCGTCGGGTTCACCCCTACCTGTCCTGCTGCGGCGAGCGGAACGCCCGGTACCTCGAGAACGACGAACGCCCGTCTCAGGCTCCGGGGCCGTCTGACGGGCGTTCATCTGTGGTCTGGTCCTCACCGCGACTGCCAGTCGGCAGCGTCGCGGGTCTGGACCTCGCGCACCCGCCATCGTACGGACCGCACCGGGGTTGTCCTGGAAGCTCGGTGTTCGCTCGAAAGCGCGACGCCGACGGCCCCTGGATTTGCACGCTTCCTTGCACGCCCGGGTGGTGCCTCCCTGGTGCAGCCGCTGCCGAACGCGTCTCCCACCTGTACTTTCACCCTCGGCTGCGACTCGTACACGCGACGAAGGCCTCTCGTGTGGTGCCGCCTTTTCGGCGAATGCCACGCTCCTTACTGCAAGCACGCTGCAGCGCGCAGAGCGTTCGCCGGGACCGCGATTTGCACGCGTGCAACTCGCTCCCGGTGCACGTCCGCCGCGTGCCCCAGGGCACGCCCGACGCGAGAGCAGGTGCATGAGGTGAGGACCGCGCGGACCCCACAGGGGTTCTGGTTCACGCTCAAGGAGGCCGCCGAGGCGTGCGGCGTCAGCCGCGACACGGTCAAGCGCCGGCTGGCCGATGGCCAGTTCCCCGGGGCGGTCAAGGACGACGGGGAGAGCGGAGCCTGGCGCATCCCGCTGGTGGACCTGGTGCAGGCCGGCCTCGAGCCCGTCGTGCCCGGTCCTCCGGCACCTGCGTCGCTGGCGGTGCCCCTCACAGCCTCCCCGGAGGGGTGCCGGGCTTGCCGGGAGCAGCAGAGCGAGCTCGACCGGCTCCGCGAGCAGCTCGCGGTCGCCCAGGTCGAGGCGGTGTCCGCCCGCGAGCTCGCCGATGTGCACGCCGCCCATGTCCGCGACGTCATGGCCCTGGTCGGTCTGACCACCGCGTCGGCGGTGCCCGCTCCGCGGGTGGGTGCCTGATGCCCGCCCAGCGCAAGCCGGAGAACCGCACGCTGCCCAAGCACGTCTACCCGCAGGGCACGACCGGCAAGCTGTGGAAGACGATCATCCCGCTCGGCAACGGCAAGACCAGGACGGTCAGCGGGTTCACCAGCCCGACAAACGCCGCCAAGTACTACGACCTCGCCGTCGAGGAACTGCGGGCGGGCCGCCCGCTGCCGCCGAAGTCGATCGTCGAGCAGCCCCGGTCTGGCCGTTCACTGAGCTCGTACATCGAGGACATCTGGTGGCCGCGGTACAAGCGGCAGGGCGTCCCCGGCCCGCGTGGGCCCCGGTGGGGGAGACGACCTCAGAAGGGCACTCTCGAGGGCCGGCGCCGCATCATCGACCGGTACATCCTCACCGCGCCGTGGGCTGACTGGCCAATGCGGGCCATCAACCACGACCAGGTGCAGGAGTACCTCGACAGGCTCGCCGCCGAGGCGGTGGCGGAGGGCACCGACGAACCGCTCGGGAAGACGACGCTGAACCAGGTCAGCGGGACGTTGTGGCGGATCTACGACCAGGCCATCAACATGGACCGCGCCGAGCGGATCGTCGACCACAACCCGGCCGCGTATGTCGTCGTCGATGAGGAGACGATCGAGCGACGGCGCCGGGGAGGCGCCGAGAAGCAGCACGAGCATGAGCGCGAGGTGCCCGAGCGAGCGCTGGAGTGGGACGAGGTCTTCGCCGTCCACCAGCGGATGCTGCCGTGCGACCGCTACCTGTTCTGGGCCATCTCCGGCCTGAGCATGCGCATCGGCGAGGCGGCCGGCGTGTTCATCGCCGACTTCCTCGACGCCAGTGCCGCAGAGGGGGACGGGCACGGCTACCTGCACTGCGGCCACCGGATGCAGCTCAGCGAGAGGGACGACGAAACCGGCGAAGTGGCCCACATCGTCGACCGCGGCAAGACCCGCTCGGCCGCGCGACGGCTGACGCTGGGGCCGACGTCGACGACGTTCCTGCGCGAGTACATCAAGCGGTTCCACGGCTTCGACCCGTTCGAGCCCACCGTGCCGCGCAACGACCCCCGCCGGCGCGTCCCGATCTACGTCCTTCCGCAGGGAGGGCCACCGAAGGACAACGGCAGCGCGTTCCGGGGACGCCTGGAGAAGATCCTCACCGACCTCGGGCTGACCGAGAAGACGGTCGGCCACAAGGTCACCCCGCACTGGCTGCGCAAGACGGTCGCCACCCAGCTCCTGGACGACAGGCGGGTGCCGGAGGTCGCGCGGGCGAAGTACCTCGGCCACAAGCTCGATGGCATCGTCGACGACGAGCGGGGGGTCCGGGGCGCCGCGGTGACCGCCGCGGCCTACAGCCTCCTCACGCTGAAGGGCCTGTCGACCATCGCGAAGGTCATCGAGGAGGTCCTGCAGACCTACTACGGCGGTGACTTGTGGGCAGTCCCGAAGGGCACCGAGGGCCTGCTCACCATCCAGGAGGCGGCCGCCCTCCTGGATGTGCGCCCCCACAGCGTGCGCCGGCTCATCCACGAGGGGCACCTCCAGCGCCAGATGCACCCGGACTACCCGCACCGCCACTACGTCGCCGCCTCAGAGCTCGCGGGCCTGCGGGAGCGGTTCAGCGACGCCACCGGCCTGACCCGCGTCGAGACTGCGCGCCGGCTGCGCGTCACCAGCGGTGTCGTCACGACGCTCATCAGCCGGGGTGTGCTGGTTCAGGTGACCACCCCGTGGGGCAGCAACGGGACCCGGAACCGCGTGACCGTTGCGTCCATCGAGGAGTACGAGCGCAGGGTCGCCGCCGAGGACGGATCTGGCCTCGCGTGGGTGTCGCTCGAGGAGGCCGCCGGACAGCTGAACATCCCCCTGAAGAATCTGCGTGAGCGGGTCAGGGAGGGGGTGGCGCAGGGACGTCTGCGGGCGCGGAAGCGCGGCACCAGCGGGCGGACATCTGCGTACACGCACATCGCCGAGGAGGACCTCACCGCGTGGCGTGAACGGCTGAAGATCCCCGAGGGCTACGTCGGCGCGCGGAGGGCGAAGGAGCTCACCGGTGCCTCCAACCACGACCTCCGGAACTGGCGCCTGGCCGGACGGGTGCGGCACTGGACCGACGGCCGTCACCGGGGTGCTGGCGAGCTGTGGTGGTACTCGGTCGAGGATCTCAGGCGCATCGCGGCCGAGACCGCCTCACCTGGCGATGGCTACGTGCGGCTCCAGCAGGCCATCGACGAGTTGGGGGCCTCCTACAGGGTCGTGCGAAGGCTGCTGGAGAACGGCGTCGTCGAGCACGTCCGGCGTTCGCGGGGGCCTCAGAAGACCATCGTCTGGGTGCACCGGGAGCAGCTGCGGAAGGCGCTCGCTGTGCAGGGCGCACCGAACGGCTACATCACGGTGAGCGAGGCGGCTGCGCAGTACGGTCTCGCGCCGCAGTTGATCGCCGTCTGGGCTCGCAGGGGACGGGTCAAGGCACAGAAGCTGACCATGAACGGGCGCGACCAGTGGTACGTGCACGGGCGGTCACTGGCCCGCTGGATGCGCAGCTGGACCGGGGGGCTCGATGGGTGAAGTCCGTGAAGGACGCACGCCTGTGCCGAATCAGCAATCCCCCGGGGTGATGAGACACCTGCGGCACCGCCGCAAGCCTCTGAATACTCGGTGACCAGAAGCCGCAGAGACGAACTGGGAGGAGGAGCGGAATGCTCCTCCTCCCAGTCGTTCCTACGCGCTGCCGGCGTTGGGCTGCAGAGCGCGGACGGCCTCCTGCAGCTGCGCGGTCAGCGCAGCCCGCAGGCTGTCCGCGGTGCTGCGGATGCCTCCGAGCGCCCGTTCGGCTGTTCCCGTGTGCCTACTGACTTCGTCGAAACGGGTCAGTAGCTGGATTCCGTGGCCGATAGCGGCCTGTGCACGAGTCAGGTCGACGGCCGGGTCTCCGTCGCTTTGGGCGGTCGCCAGGAGGGTGAGTTCCCGGATTACGGCGAGTACCAGCTTCAGCAGCTCGGGGTCGTCGGCGGAGACGACCCATGCGTTGGGGTCGACCCGGTGGAACCGGCCCGGCCCCGGCACTTGATCCGGTGTCGGAACGACGGCTAGTGCCGCCCGCGCGCGGCGGACCCGCATGGCCTCGGCCAGCTCCTCACGGTGCTGCCGCGCCGTGAGAGCCCTGGCCCGCCGCTTCGCCTCGATGGCGATGGTGGGCTGGTTGCTGCCTGATGACAGCACACGGACGACGACGTCCCCGGTCTTCCGGGTCGTGCCGGCTCCGGGGTGGGCACCGACGTGCTCGACGCAGTCGCCAGTAGCCTTCGCCCACTCGTCGACGATGTCGGCGACGGCGTCCTCGAAGTCCTTCCCCGCCGCGCTGGACTTGCTGCGCGCCGCGGCCTGGGCCTGATCGGCCTGCACCAGCGCGCGCACCGCGGCGAGTCCTTCGACCAGCTCCCGCCGGGTGTTCTCGACGGTTGCTGTGAGGTCCCGGCGCAACGCCGCGATCGGCGAGCTGGGGTTCTCGGTGCTGACGACACTGCGCACCTCGGCGGTGTGCGAGCGCACCACCCGTTCGAGCTGGGCCAGCGCCTCGTTCTGGGCCGTGGCAACGGCCTGCCGGACAGCCTCGCGGACGTTGCCCGCACCACCGGCGAGTACAGCCGTCAGGCCCTGCTCGATCCGGGTGGGCAGGGCGCCCAGTACGTCCGTGGCAGCCTGCCGGGTGGCTAGCTCGGTGGCGTCGACTCGGGCGAGAAGGCCATCGAGCTGCGCGACGGTGGCCGTCGCGCGTGCCTGCACCGCTTCGTCGAAGCCCGCGAGGGCGCGCTCCATCACCGCAGTGGTGTCGCCGGTGCTGCGCTGCAGCCGACCGGCGATCATCCCGACGACGACGGCCGAGGCCACGTCGTCAACCAGCGCCGCGGGCCCGTGCTCGGCGAGTACGCGGCGGGCGAGCACGACCGTCTCCGGGTGCGTGATGCGCAGGTGCTGGACTTCCAGCACGTCGTCGATGACCGTGACGCGCCCGGTACTGGACCGCTGGGCGGGGATGGCGGTCATCGAACACCGTCCGTCTGCAGGACCAGCCGCCCGATGGAGATGGGTAGACCATCGACGAGTCGTCGGCAGATGAGGCATCCGGACGCCGGCGTCACGGCATCGCCATGGTGCTCGGCCTCGACCAGAGCGACGTGCAGCTCCGCCTGAACCGCCTGCCAGACCGCCGTGTGACGGAGCTGGAGGGCGTCCTCGATTGCGCCGAGCGTATCGGCGATCTCTACCTCGTCGTCTCCGCCGTGCGCCTGGGCGGCGATGTAGCGGGCGCCGAGTGCTCGCCAGACGGCGAGCAGTCGGCGTAGGTCTCGGTCCCGGTGCGCTGCGTCGCCGATGCGCCGCCGCGGGCCTGGGACCGATCGGATTGGTTGAGTTGACACGGGACCCTCCAGGGTCGCCGCGGCGCGGGGGACGTCCCCCCGCCGTCCCGCGGGGGTGGCTCACGTCCACCGCCACGGCACCGTCGCGGCGCCTCGACTGGAGACAAGCCCCAATCACCGGTCAGATTCAGGCTGCTGCTCGCGGACCCAGAGCAGGCCTACGAGGCCGCCCACCCAGAGCTGCTCGCCCCAGCCCATCAGCTGCTGCCAGTCCGACTCCGTGAGCTCGGCGGGCCCGACGGCGTCGTAGATCGCGTCCATGGCATCGGCGGCCTGTGTGGTGAGCAACCACGAGGGACGGCTGCAGCTGACGTCCAGCACAGAGCACGGGCATCTCGTCCCGGGCACGGTGAGTGAGCACGCATAACAGGTGCAGCAGGTGTCGAGCTGAGGGACGACCAGCGGCTCGATGGTGGGAACACGGTTCGCCACGGTGACGAGACACGTCTCGTCACAGACCATGACGACCGCTCCGCGGTCCAGAGGCACGAACAGCACAGGAGCCTCCTAGGCTCGGCCGGCCACCCGCCGGCGGGGTCAGCGCTGGGCAACGCCGCACGAGCAAGCTGCCGGCGCCATCCCCGGCTGCATTCGGCAAATGGCCGGCCGTACCTGGATCGTCGGGACGTCGCCCCCGCGGGACCGTGGGAGCAGATCCACGCTCACGCTGTCCGGATTGAGGGCATGCCAAGGACCCCCACATCGGGAGGTGGGGGAGTGAGCAATCGATGGCCGTGTGAAGTTGTTGGCCGGTGACACCTGCTGTAGCCGTCAGAGGCGGAGCAGCAGGCACTCCTTTCATGGGGACGAGGACGGGAGGGACGGTCACAGCAGGTGTCCGCTGGCCGTCATCGCCCGGCGGCCCACGAGCTCGCGAGGTGAGGACCTTGGCGTCGTAGGGCCCACGCCGTCGTCCGGGGCCATGCCGACGCTCGGAGCCGAGCGGCAAGACCAGCCGGCCCGAGGGCAGGCTCCGCCGCCGGACATGGTGGTCCTCGACGACATGCAGGCTGAGGACGGCCCGCAGCCACTGCATCAGCGCGAGAAGGCCGTTCAGCATCGCGACCCGAAGATGGCCTCGTACGCCGCAGCCAGCTCGTCGAAGGTGGGCTTGGTGTACCGGCCGATGGTGCCGGCGGCCTCGTCGCGGTGTCCGGCGTAGGACTGAGCCACGCGCACGTCGGCGACGCGACGGACGTCGTCGAGGGTGGTGTGCCGAATCCAGTGCGGGCCGACGTCGAGCGATTCGCTCCAGGTCGTGTGCTTGTCCAGCCGGTCGAAGAGGGTGTTGAACCGGCGCCGCGTCAGCGGACGGCCGTCCTTATAGCGGAAGACGGCATCAGCTCGGGTCTGGGCGCCGCGGCGAGCGGCGTGAGCGAGGAGACGCTCGAGGACGTCCCGACGGAGTGGAAGGTCGCGGCTCTGACCGTTCTTCTCCGTCACCGTGACGCGGCAGTCCTCGGTGTGCAGGTCTCCTACCCGGAGGTTGAGCGAGCCCTCCCGCCGGCACCCCGTGTGCCGGAGAAACTCGAACAGGAGCCCGTCGAGCTCTGGGTCGTCCCCGGTAGCAGAGCAGACGAACTGCAGCTCGGCGAGCTGCTCGTCGGTGAGCGGACGCTCCGGTGCGTTGGGGCGTTGCGGGGCCTGGAGGCCGGTCGCCGGGCTGACTTCCAGTCGTCCATCCAGGACCGCGCACTTGAAGAAGAAGCGGACTGCACGCACGAAGTTCTCGGCCGCTCCGCGGCCGTGGGCGTCCGGGTCGCTGGAGCGCAACAGCCGGCCTCGGGCGAGTGCATCTGCGACGCGACGCTCGCCGACCTGGCGGCGCACCTCGTCACGGAGAACGGCGAGGTCCAGCGGGGTCACGTCGCTGAGCAAGGACCCCCCGTGCGCGTCCACCAAGCGGCGGAAGCCGATGCTGTAGGTCGGCAGGGACTTTCGCGGGCACGCCGCGACGACCCGGGGGCAGAACTCCTCCACGGTTCGCCCAGGCGGGCCAGCGGGCGCGCTTGGCGTCGCCGAGTCGCCCAGCTCCTTGGCCAGTTCGACGAGGTCGGCAGCGGTCAGGTTGTGAGCATGGATGAGGCTGGCCATCACCTGACGCGTCAGCGAGCTCATCGTCATCGGGCGGCCGCCTCCGCCGGACCATCGTTGCGAGCCTTGACCAGTAGGACGCCCAGGTGAACCAGGGCCAGCTGCTGCGAGTCCTCGTCGCCGGCGACGAGGAGCTGGCGAGCCACGTGGCCGACGCCCAGACGGTGGGCGACACCAGGGGAGAGGAGCAGGCGCTGCTGCGAGTCGATGCGCAGCTGGACACCTGCAGCTTCACGAGAGCCGTCGGCGGCCACACCCAGCACCGCGAAACCGTCACCCAGCTCGAGGACGTCGAGGTGTCGCGGTAGCTGATTGCCCTGCAGTGCTGAGCGCAGACGGAGGCGGTTGCGGTGGTCCACGGTGACGAGCCGGCATGAGACCGCCATCAAGTCCGGCACCGCGGTGGCCGGCGCTAGCGTTCGAGCCGGCTTGCGGACGGTCACGGCCTGGGCTGGTACCCGAAGCGCTATGGCGGCTGCCAGGTCGGTCATCTGAGGCTTCACGCCGCCATGGGTGCCGCTCTCTCGGGCCAGCGTCCGTATAAAGGTTCGAAGGTCCGCGGTCGCGTCGAAGCGCCGATCGGCACCCGCTTCCGGGGCTCTTGCGATGAACTCCGGCGACCCCTGCTCCTGCACAGTGTCGTTTATAAACGACACTGCTCAGGATGTGCTGCCCAGCGCTTCCTATCCCATCCGATCAGGGGAACTCATCGGGCCATAGGCGAACAGCGAGACTGCTCTCGAGCTTCGCGAGCGAGACGACGTCGGGCCACGTGCGGCCGGTCATGAGGTCGTGCAGGGCGGATCGCGAGAGGTCGGCGCGGTCGGCGACCTCCGTGCGGCTTCGCTCGCCAACGGCGGCGAGGAGGCGTCGTGCGATCTCGCGGGCGTACCGCGCTGCTGCTGGCGCATCCGGCACCAGCGGACCATCAGGCCAGTTGCCGTCCGCGCTGTACGCGCGCGGTGGTGGCAGTGACTCCCGCCGCCGAGGCATACCGGCACTCTCGCCTACCGCGGCCCGCAAGGTCGGGAGGCGACCCGTCGCCACGCCGGTTTCTCCTGGCGCCCCGGGTCGTCAGGCGGGGGGCCTACATGGGCCTCTCCGGCTGATGACCCACCATGCGGGGCATGGCCGTGTCCCGCATCGCCCCGAAGCCCTACGCCGACGCCCTCCTGGAGGAGCTGGATGCCATCGAGGTTGCGTACATCGAGGTGCTTGAGGCGTCGGGCGTGGTCAACACAGATCCCAACCGCGGGAGCTATGCCAGCGGCATCGTCTTCGTCGGCTACGCCAGCTGGGACTGGGCGCCCAGCGACGGCCCCGGCGAGGCCGCGCGCATGCGGCTGCTCGGCCTGGTGGGGGACTTCCGGCCGCGCTTCGAGCTGCTGTTCCCGCACCCGACGCCGGCCATCGTCGAACGCCACAAGGACGCGTTCGACCTGCTTGAGCGCTGGCTGGAGCGCCCGGGCAATGACCACAGCGTGCCCTCGTCGATCCCCGCCGCGGTTCAGAGGCTGCGCCACATCGTGTCGGTCCTGCGCGACTCCCGCGCCTTGCTGCCCGAGGACCCAATCCGGGTGCGGCTTGTTGTCGACACCAACACCCTGATCGACAACCCGGACCTGACCGTCCACGCCGGACGGCTGGGAAACGGGTACCGCGTGCACCTGCTGCCGGTAGTGCTGCGGGAACTCGATGACCACAAGCGCTTCCACCGGCGGGAGGAGTTGCGTGAAGCTGCGAAGCGGGCCGACCGGCGGCTGAAGGGGTTGCGTGACAACGGCGACGTGCGCGTAGGCGTGCGCGTCGCAGGCGACATCTCGGCGGTGTTCGAGCACGTCGAACCCCGCGGGGAGGGTCTTCCCGGCTGGCTGGACTTGACCGTGCCCGACGACCGGTTCCTCGCCTCGGTCCTGCTGTTGCAGAGCGCGCACCCCGGCTCGGCCGTGTACGTCGCGACTGGTGATCTGAACCTGCAGACGAAGCTGGCGGCTGTGCGGCTGCCGTTCGTCGAGCTTCCCGACTGAGTCCACCGACAGTCGCGTCGGCCAGCAGAGGCCGCATCGGTCGTGGGGACAGCGGTCTTGATGGCCGGCACGCGCATCGGACGCCCGGTATGCACCATGTCGTCCCGAAACGCCGAGTGCCGTCGGCGGTAGCTGGCATGCTGCCGTCGACCGCAACACGCAGCCGGCACGGGCGTACTCGGCGCGTAGGAACGCCAGTCGGCGAGCCGACGGCGGTTCAGGTGCGGCAGGTGGTCCCGGCTGTGGTCGAGCGTGCAGGCCGCTGGAAGGTGCGGCAGCGACCAGGGGCTGCGGCCGGATCGGTCAGCCCCAGGGGGCAGCGCGCGCCGTCGTGGCCGGACCCCTACGTTGCGCCGAGCTTCGGCGCGCACCCGTCAACCTGCGGAGGTCGCACTGTCCACACCGGCGAACACCCCACCGGGCATCCTCGGCCACCTGGTGACGCACCTGGCCAGCCACCCCGAGAACACCGCCACCTTGGCCCTGAAGTACGTGCTCGACACTTCCTCCGCCGCCCGCGCGGCGTTCGAGAGCTACCTGCGGCAGGCGGTCGCCCTGCCGACCGGCTTGCTGCTCGAGCTGCAGTCCAGCGGTGAGGACCGTTCCATCCCCGACCTCGCCGGACTCGCCGAGGACGGCAGCAGTCCGCTGCTCGCGGAGGCGAAGTTCTACGCCGGCTTGACCGACCACCAGCCGGTCAGCTACCTGCACCGGCTGCGGGTCGGCGCGCCCGGGATGCTGCTGTTCATCGTCCCTTCCCAGCGCCTCGAACTCCTGTGGATCGAAGTCGCCCGGCGGGCCGCCCGGGAGGGCTTCCCGGTCGGGGAGGAGACCACCACCGCAGAGCTGCGGCACGCCGCCGTCGGCCACGGGCACGTGCTCGCCATGGTCAGCTGGCGAGCCCTGCTCAACGTGCTGACCGCAGCCGCGACCGCTGCCGGCGATCAGACGGCCGCCGCCGACCTCGACCAACTGCGGGGCCTGTGCGACCGGATGGACAGCGAGGCGTTCCACCCGCTGACCGGCGAGGAGCTGTCCGGATCGGTCGCGGTCCGGCTCAAGCAGTACGTCATGATGATCAACAAGGCGGTCGACCGACTCGTGCGCGATGGCGTGGCGACGCCTGGCACCAGCCAGTTCCCCCGGCTGCGTGGGCGCGGCGGCGACGGCTGGATGGGCCGGTGGCTCGGGCTCAGCGACGTCACCTGCCTGCTACGGGTGGCGCCGTGGCCGTGGGCCCGGGACCGCGCCACCCCCCTTTGGCTGCAGGTCGGCGTGTACAAGGGCGAGCACAAGCCTGCGGCGCTGCTGAAGGCACTCGGGCCGCTGGTCGCCGAGCGGGACCGGGTGTTCGAGCACCGCCACTATGTCGACGTCGCCATCGACTTGCCCACCGGCGTCGAGCAGGACGTCGTCCTCGCGGCGATCCGGCGCCAGCTGACCCGAGTTGCCGAGCTGCTGGCTCCGCTGCAGGTATCGGCCGCCGGGGTCACCGCTGCCACCGCGGCCGACACCGGGACCACCCCGCCGGACCCCGGCAACGACGGGCCGGACCCGGACGGCGGGGCCGCGCCGGAGGAAGAGGTTCTGCCGGGCGACGAGCCGGAGGACGACACCCGCGGCATCTGACGCGCCAAGAACCGAAGGCGGTCCTTGCGCCTACTGGTGCACGCCCAAGGACCCCGGCATCCAGGGGATGACGGTCGTCCCCTGCGGAGAAGCTGCGAATGGCCGTGCCCTGTCGCGCACGAGACCGCACCCAGTACTCGCCCAGGACATGCCGCCGCTCTCCCCGTGCGACACCGCTACCTGTCACCCCTGTCATGCACCATCGGAGGCAGGTCCGACCGGGCATCACCGGCGGGGTGAGGAGTCACGTACGTGCAGCTCAAGAAGTTCTGCCCCGACACGGAGACGCGGACTCGCAGGGTGCTCAGCCGGGTCGTGGAGGGCACCCTGTTCTGGATCAACGTCCACACCCGGCTGGAAGACGTGATCGAGCCCGGCCCGGACGACGACGCCGCCGACCGCAGGTTCCTGCGCGACGCTCACTTCGACTTCACGATCCACAAGCAGACCCGCGCCGAGGCCCTCTGGGCCTTCGAGTTCGACGGCCCCCAGCACCAGACTGCCGAGCAGCGCCGCCGGGACACTCAGAAGAACCGCATCTGCCTCCTCGCCGGCCTCCCGCTGCTCCGGATCGACGACCGCCACTTGAACGTCAACGAGAAGGAGGCCGTCCTCGACTGGCACGTTCGCCGGTGGCTGGCCTACGAGAAGGTCATGCCCGGTCTGCTGGATGACCGCGACCGCGAGATCGCGGAGATGACCGAGGAGGAGATCGCCGACGCGGGCATCTGGCTGCTCGCCGACCGACCCCACCTCGACGTCGAGATGCTGTTCGAGCTGGACAACCCCTACCAGCCCACCATCGACATCGCCCGACGGCTGCTGCACCAGTACGGCATCTATGCCACCGAGGTCCTCGGCCGCGATGAGCTGACCAGCAACGTCGACTACCTCGCCCGCTTCGACTTCCTCGGCGCCTTGTCCGATTCCGGCCGGTTGTCGGCATCCTTCGCCCGCTGGGTCTGCCCGTTCCGTGTCGAGCGGTTCGACGGCTACCTGACCAGCACCTCGCGACAGCCGCACGTCGAGCTGCGAAGCAACGGAGTCTGGGAGTCGCGGGTCGCCTATCCGGTGCACGACGGCCACGGACCCCTGCCTGATGCCCTGGCGCGGAGCGGCTGGGCCGCAATGACGACCTTCCTGCAGGGCCCCGACGCATGGGACTGGATGCCCGCAGGGCCCGCCGGCGGGGGCGCCGCGGAGGTCGGCAAGGCCCTGGCCGAGTACAACGCCCTGCGTGAGGTCGAGCTCTGGGCGCAGCGGAGCCTGCGCCCACGCCGGACCGGCTAGGGCATCCTCGAGACCACCACAGGCACACCCGACCCTGTCGGCGCGGTGATCGCCGACCTGCTCGTCTGACCAGTTTGTCGCAGAACACGGGGGCTTCACCGATGAACGCACTCGACCCGCTGATCATGCTCGCGGCGGGCGTGCACGCCCAGCCGGGGGTCTACGCGCTGCTGCTCGGCTCGGGCGTGTCCACGGGCGCGGGCATCCCGACCGGCTGGGGTGTCGTCACTGAACTCGTGCGCCGGGCCGCCGCTGCTGCCGCGCCCGACGACCGGCAGGCGGCGGATCGTGCCGCCGCCGACCCGGAGGCGTGGTGGGCCGAGCACGGCGACGGGCAGCCGCTGGGCTACTCGAACCTGCTGGCCGCGCTCGCGTCGACCCAGGCCGCGCGCCGCGACCTGCTCGCCGGCTTCTTCGAGCCCACCGAGGACGACGCAGAACAGGGACTGAAGGTCCCCAGCCGGGCGCACCGGGCCATCGCCGAGCTGGTCAAGCGTGGCCTGGTCCGAGTCGTGCTGACCACGAACTTCGACCGGCTGCTCGAGCGCGCCCTGGACGAGGCCGGCGTGCCGCCCCAGGTGGTCTCCCGGCCGGAGGCGGTCGCCGGCATGACCCCGTTGCCTCATGCGCGTGCGACCGTGGTGAAGCTGCACGGCGACTACGCCGACCTACAGTCCCGGAACACCGTCGACGAGCTGAGCGAGTACCCGCCGGAGTGGAAGGCGCTGCTGGCGCGCGTGGCGGACGAGTACGGCCTCCTGATCAGCGGGTGGTCCGCCGACTGGGACGTCGCGCTGGTCCGTGCTCTCGAGGAGGCACCGTCGCGGCGGTACCCGCTGTACTGGGACGCCCGCAGTAGCCGGGGGGACGCAGCCCGGCGGCTTCTGGCCCAGCACCGCGGCCAGGTCGTCGTCGCCGAGTCCGCCGACGACCTGTTCGGCCGGCTGGCGGCCAGCGTCGATGCGCTCGACCGGCTCACCGATCCGCCGCTGACCACCGCGATGGCGGTCACCCGGCTCAAGCGCTACCTGCCGGACCCGGTGCGCCGGATCGACCTGTACGACCTGGTGATGGACCACGTGGATCGGGTCGCCGCGCGAGCCGCAGCGCAGGACCTCAGCATCCTGGGGCTGGACCTCCCGCGGATGCAGGCGATCCTTGAGGACCGGCGGACCGACACCGAGCCGTTGATCCGGCTCCTGACCACCGGCGTCGCGCACGACCGGCGCGGCGACCACGCCGACCTGTGGGTTGCCGGGCTTCAGCGGCTCCTCCAGGCCCGGACGGTTCCAACGACGGCGGCCATGAACCACCTCGACACGGTCCGCCACTACCCGGCGCTCCTTGCCCTCCGCGCCATGGGCGTCATCGCCGTGCACACCGGCAACGACGCGCTGCTGCTGCGCCTGTTCACCGAACCGCAGTACCGCGACCCGCTGCGCAGCAACACCTACGTGCCGGCGGTCCACGCCCTCCACGAGTGGCGGGTTGTGCAGTCCGAGATCGTCAACGGCCTCCCGCGGTGGCAGGGCCAGCGCTGGCTCTACCCGATGAGCCACCTCGTCCGCGAAGACCTCCGCGAGCCGCTGGGCGACTGGATCCCGGACGACGACGATTACCGCCGCACCTTCGATGCCTACGAGTACCGCTCGGCACTGGTCATCCACAGCACCCGCCACACGCCGGCGGCGACCAAAGTTCCAGACGGCGAGTACGTCTACGAGGGGCGCTGGACCGACGACGGCCCCGTCGCGGAGCGCGACTTTCGCGCTGCGCTCGACCGCGCCGACGACGACTGGCCTTGGTGGCCCCTCCTTGGCGGACGCGACGGCTACGCATCGGTGCTCGATGGCTTACGCCAGGTGCTGGTCAAGCTCCTGCGAGACGGGTGAGCTGACGGAACAGCGGTCACAGCGCCCAAAGCGACCGCGGCCGGCGCCCCGGAAGGCACACACTGATCGGGAGTAGTTCTGGAGCCTCGGATGTCCGCCGCCCCGGCACGATCGCGGTCATGGAGGAGCTGCTTGCCCCGTACCTGGACCCCGACCCGCGACGGGCCCATCCGCCTGACGGGGGCGTGGCACCGCGGGGTTCTGTCGCACGAGTCAGGTAGACAACTCGGGTGCTCCACGTCCACCGGGCCGAACGGACGGCGCGTCTCGCCGACGGGCTGGCGGCTGTCCTCGCGACGCCGCTGGCCGACCCCTTCGCGTCCGAGGTCGTCGCGGTCCCGGCGAAGGGAGTGGAGCGGTGGCTGGCGCAGCGGCTGTCCACCGTGCTTGGCGCGGGGGCGGCCGGCGACGGGATCTGCTCCGGCGTCGTCTTTCCGTCGGCGGGTCGGCTGGTCGACGAGGCCCGGGCCGCCGCACGCGGCTCCGGCCTGCGAGACGACCCCTGGGTCAACCCGGTATGGCCGCTGCTCGAAGTGGTCGATCAGCACCTCGGCGAGCCGTGGTGCCGGGTCCTCGCGCAGCACCTCGGCCACGGCGCCGACGACCACCGGCGCGGCCGCCGGTGGGCCGCCGCCGCCCGCCTGGCCGGGCTCTTTCGCTCCTACGTGGCGCACCGGCCACAGATGCTGCGGGACTGGGCCGAGGGCCGCGACACCGACGGACACGACCCGCTGCCGGAAGACGTGATCTGGCAGGCGGAGCTGTGGCGGCGGCTGCGCGACCGGCTGGGACCCAGCCCGGCGGAGCGGCTCGACGTCGAGTGCGCCGCGCTGCGTGCCGACCCGGCGCTGTCCGACCTGCCCGAGCGGATCAGCATCTTCGGGCCGACCCGGTTGCACGCCGACGCGCTGGCGGTGCTGGACGCGCTGGCCGAGCACCGCGACGTTCACCTCTGGCTGCCGCACCCCAGCCCGGTGCTGTGGAAGCGGCTCGAGGGCCGTACCGCCGGTCGCCGGCGCGAGGACGACACGGCGACGCTGCCCGACCATCCGCTGTTGCGCAGCCTCGCCCGCGACGTCCGTGAGCTGCAGCTGCGGCTTCCGCCGCACGAGGACGAGCACCACCAGGACGCCGACCGGCCGGCGACCCTGCTCGGCCGCCTCCAGGCCGACCTCCGGGAGGACGTGCCCCCGGGTGCCGCCGACCTCGACGACAGCCTGCAGGTGCACGCCTGCCACGGTCCGGGCCGGCAGGTCGAGGTGCTGCGCGAGCTGCTCCTGCGCATGTTCGAGGACGACCCGAGCCTCGAGCCGCGCGACGTCCTCGTGATGTGTCCTGACGTCGAGACGTTCGCGCCGCTGATCTCGGCGTCCTTCGGCCTCGGTCCGGGATCACCGCACCCCGGCGGCGCCCTCCGCGTGCGGCTGGCCGACCGCAGCCTGCGCCGCACCAATCCGCTGCTCGACACTGTGGCCGCGCTGCTCGACCTGGCGCAGAGCCGGGTCACCGCCAGCCAGGTGCTCGACCTCGCGGCCACTCCTGGTGTGCGGCGCAGGTTCGGCTTCACCGACGATGAGCTCGAGCGCATGCGCGACTGGGTGGCGATGTCCGGCGTCCGATGGGGCATCGACTCCACCACCCGGCGTCCGTTCGGACTGGACTCGGTCGCGCAGAACACCTGGCAGGCCGGGCTCGATCGCATCCTGCTCGGGGTGACGACGTCCGAGGACGAGCCGGTCTGGCTCGACCGCGCACTGCCGCTGGACGACGTCGACAGCAGCGACATCGGCCTGGCCGGGCGGCTTGCCGAGCTGCTCGACCGGCTCGAGGACGTGCTGACGGCGTTGAGCGGTGAACACCCGGCCGGGCACTGGATCGACACTCTGACCGACGCCCTCGACCTGCTGACCGCCACCGACCCCGCGGACGCATGGCAGCTCGGGCAGGCACGCCGCGAACTGGCCGAGGCCGGCGAGGGCGGCGCCGCCTCGATCCGGCTCGCCGACGTGCGCGCGCTGATGGCCGATCGCCTGCGCGGGCGTCCCACCCGGGCGAACTTCCGCACCGGCAACCTGACCGTCTGCACGCTGGTGCCCATGCGGTCGGTGCCGCACCGCGTCGTCGTTCTGCTCGGCCTCGACGACGGCGTCTTCCCGCGCACGGCCGGCATGGACGGCGACGACGTGCTGGCACGCGACCCGTGCGTGGGCGAGCGGGACGTCCGCAGCGAGGACCGCCAGCTGCTGCTCGACGCCCTCATGGCGGCCGGCGAGCGGCTGGTCGTGCTCTACACCGGCGCCGACCCGGTCAGCGGCGCCCTGCGGCCGCCGGCCGTTCCGCTGGGAGAGCTGCTCGACGTGGTCGACGCGATGGTGCCCGGCGCCCGCAGCGACATCGTCACCCGGCACCCGCTGCAGCCCTACGACGTCCGCTCCTTCACCGGGACACCGCCGCAGAGCTTCGACCCGGTGAGCCTGGCCGGCGCCCGCCGCTCGGTGCAGCCCCGCGAGCCGGAGCCCGAGCGCCGCCCGCTCCGGCCGCTGACGGGACCGGTCGCCCTGGAGGACCTGGTCGCCTTCGTCGAGCACCCGGTCAAGGCCTACCTGCGGCAGCGGCTGCGCATCACGCTGCCCGGTGAAGACGAAGAGGTCGCCGACGCGCTCGCCTCCACCCTCGACGGCCTGCAGGAGTGGGCGGTGGGCGAGCGCCTGCTGGCCGCCGGCCTGCGCGGCACCCGCCCCGAGGACGCCCGGCTGGCCGAGTGGCTCCGCGGCACGCTGCCACCGCGCGGCCTGGGCGAGCAGGTGCTGCAGCGGGTCGGCGGCCGCGTCGACGCCCTGGTCGCCGCCGGCCGCGCCGCTGTCGCCCCCACGCCGCGGACGGTCGATGTCCGGCTCGACCTGGGCGGCCGGGAACTCTCGGGCACGGTCAACGGAGTGCGCGATGGCGCGGTGGTCACCGTCACCTACTCCAGCCTGTCAGCGAAGCACCGGGCGCGAGGCTGGGTGCTTGCGCTGGCCCTGGCGGCCGCGGAGGGCACGGGGCGAGCGATCACCGTCGGCCGCTCCCGCGACCGGGCGCGTACGTCGACCATCACGGCGCCGCCCGACCCGGTGACCGCGCTGACCGACCTGATGGATCTGTACGACCGCGGGATGTGCGAGCCGCTGCCGATGGCCGTGAAGACCTCGTGGGCGTACGCCGGGGAGCGGCTGGACGGCAGGCCGCCCGAGCGAGCGCTCGACACCGCGCGCAAGGAGTGGAACCGGGAATCCGGCGGCGAGCGCGAGGACCGGTCCCACCAGTACGTGTGGGGCGACAAGCCGGCGTTCGAGCAGCTCGTCGCGGCCGAGCCCGGCGACGGGGAGCAGTGGGCCGGCGAGACCACCCGCTTCGGCGCGCTGGCCTGCCGGCTCTGGACGCCGATCCGCGCGGCGGAGCAGTTCTCGTGAACGCCTTCGATGTCTGCGGCCCGCTGCCGACCGGCACGACGGTGCTGGAGGCGAGCGCTGGCACCGGCAAGACGTTCACCATCGCCGCGCTCACCGCGCGCTACGTCGCCGAGGGAGCGGCCGAGCTGTCCCAGATCATGCTGGTCACCTTCGGCAACGCCGCGTCGCGTGAACTCCGTGACCGGGTGCGCGAGCGCCTGGTGTCCGCCGAGCGCGGCCTGCGCAACCCCGACATCGCCCGGAGGAACGAGCGCGACCCGATTCTGCAACTGCTCGCCGACGTGCCCGACGACGAGGTGGAGCGCCGACGGCAGCGGCTCGCTCGGGCGCTGGCCGGTTTCGACGAGGCGACGATCGCCACCACCCACTCGTTCTGCTCGCAGATGCTGGCCGGGCTCGGCATGGCCGCCGACGCCGATCCCACCGCCGTGTTCGTTGAGGACATCGACGACCTCGTGCGCGAGGTGGTCGACGACCTCTACGTGCGCACCTTCGCCGGCTCCGCCGACCCGCCCTTCCTCTCCCACGCCGAGCTGCTGGAACTCGGCCGCCGTGCGGTGGGCAGCGACCGGCAGGCGACGCTGTGGCCGCTGACCGACGAGGGGCAGGCCGGCCGCCGCCGCCGCGCCGCGGCCGCCGTCCGCCGCGAGGTGGAGCGCCGCAAGCGAGCCATGGGGCTGGTCGACTACGAGGACTGGCTCTCGCTGCTGCGCGACGCCCTCACCGACGACACCTCGGGGCCGGTGGCGTGCGAGCGGGTGGCTGCCCGGTACCGAGTGGTGATGGTGGACGAGTTCCAGGACACCGACCCGGTGCAGTGGGAGATCCTGGAGCGCGCGTTCCACGGCCGCACCACACTGGTGCTGATCGGCGATCCCAAGCAGGCGATCTACGCCTTCCGCGGGGGTGACGTCACCACCTACCTTGCAGCCGCTGCCGAGGCGACCACCGAGGCAACCCTCGGCACCAACTGGCGCAGTGACGCGCCGCTGCTCGACGCGCTGGACCTGCTCTTCGGCGGCGCCGCCCTCGGGCACGAGCGGATCGTCGTCCGGACTGTCGCCGCCGCCCATCCGGAGGCGCGGCTGACCGGGGCCGGTGCACCGCTGCGGCTGCGCCGGCTGGAGCGCACCGGCCACGGACGGATGTGGCAGGGCCTGCCCTCGGTCGCCCGGCTCCGCGACGCCGTCGCCTGTGACGTGGCGGCCGACGTCGTCGACCTGCTGTCCGGCGGCGCCCAGTACGAGGGGCGGGCGGTGCGTCCCGGCGACCTGGCGGTGCTCGTGCGCACCAACGCCCAGGGACACCTCGTGCGCGAGACGCTGGGTCGCGCCGGGGTGCCGGCCGTGTTCGCCGGCGGCGGCAGCGTCTTCTCCACTCCGAGCGCCACCTCGTGGCTGCGCCTGCTGGAGGCGCTGGAGCAGCCGCACCGGGCCGGCCGGGTGCGCTCCGCAGCGCTGTCGGTCTTCCTCGGATACGACGAGCACTCCCTGGGCGCCGCAGGCGATGAGATCGCCGACGAGCTCGGCCCGCAACTGCGACGCTGGGCGGACGTGCTGAGCGACCGCGGGGTGGCCGCCTGCCTCGAGGTGCTGACCTCCGAGACCGGTCTGCCCGAGCGCGCGCTCGCCCGGCCGGACGGGGAGCGGGTGCTCACCGACCTCCGGCACATCGGCCAGGTGCTGCACGCGGCGGCGCAGCGCGAGTCGCTGGGCCTGACCGCGCTCGTGGAGTGGCTGCGGCGGCGCATCGCCCAAGCCTCCGTCGAGGGGGCCGACGAGCGCAGCCGGCGCCTGGAATCCGACGCGGCCGCCGTCCAAATCATGACCGTCCATGTGAGCAAGGGCCTGGAGTTTCCCGTCGTCTACGTGCCCTTCGGCTGGGACCGGTGGACGCCGGACAACCCACAGGTGCTGCGGTTGCACGACGACCAGGGGCAGCGAGTGCTCGACGTCGGCGGTACGACCGGCCGTGGCTACGCCGCAGCGCGCGCCCGGCATGAGGCCGACGAGTCCGGCGAGGACCTGCGGCTGCTGTACGTGGCGCTCACCCGCGCCCGATGCCAGGTCGTCGCCCACTGGGCGCCCAGCAGCAACACCGCCGCCGCTCCGCTGAACCGGCTGCTGTTCGGCGCGGCCGGTCCGGGCGCCGAGCCGGCCGCCCGGGTTCAGCCACCCGCCGACGACGACGTCGCGACGGCGCTCGCCGCGCTGTCGGTCCGGTCCGCCGGGCGCATCGAGATCGCCGACGTGGGCCGGCGCGCGGTGCCGCGGTGGGAACCGCCCCGCAGGCCCTCCCCGGAGCTGTCGGTCAGCAGCTTCACCCGGACGCTCGACGAGGAGTGGCGGCGCACCTCCTACAGCGCGCTCACCCGCGATGCTCATAACGCTGCGCACGAGCAGCACCTGGCCAGCGAGCCCGACGTCCCGGGCACGGACGACGAGCGGGACACGGAGGAGCCGATGCCCGAGGCGCCGGCCGCGGACGCGCTGCCGTCCCCGCTCACGCAACTCCCGGGCGGAGCCGCCTTCGGCACGCTCGTGCACGCCGTCCTGGAGGACCTCGATCCCGACGCGCTGGACGAGCGGTGCGCCGAGGCGGTCGCCCGGCACCTGGTGCCCGGCGTGACGGCCGCGGCGCTCGCCGACGGCCTGCGGCCGGTGCTGGCCACCCCGCTCGGTGACCTCGGTCTCCCGCTGGCCGCGATCGCCGCCGGCGACCGGCTGGCCGAGCTGGACTTCGAGCTGCCGCTGGCCGGTGGCGACGACGCGGTGGCGCACGCGACGCTGGCCGATGTCGTCGACCTGCTGCGGCGCCACGACCTGGGCCCGCTGGCCGGCTACCCCGACCTGCTGGCCGCGCTGGCTCCGCAGGCGCTGCGCGGATTCCTCACCGGCAGCATCGACGCCGTCCTCCGCCTGCCCGGGCCGGTGTTCGCCGTCGTCGACTACAAGACCAATCGGCTCGGCGCCGAGCCGCTGAGCACCTGGCACTACCGCCCCGACGCCATGGCCGAGGAGATGCAGCGCACCCACTACGTGCTCCAGGCGCTGCTGTACTGCGTCGCCCTGCACCGCTACCTCCGCTGGCGGCTGCCCGGCTACGACCCCGACCGGCACCTCGGGCCGGTGCTCTACCTGTTCGTGCGCGGCATGGCCGGCCCGGCCACCCCGGCCGGCGCCGGCGTCTTCACCTGGACGCCGCCGCCCGGACTTGTCCCCGAGCTCTCCGACCTGCTGGCGGGGCGACCGTGATCCCCGTCCGCGCCGACGGGCTGCTGCGGCAGTTCGCCGAGGGCGGCGTCCTCACCGCGGCGGACGTGCACGTGGCGCTGCGGCTGGCCCGGCTGGGTGGTGAGCAGCGGGAGCCGGTGCTGCTCGCCGCGGCCCTCGCCGTGCGCGGCGTACGCGCCGGCTCGGTGTGCGTCGAGCTCGCAACCGTCGCCGAATCCGTGGTGCCGGACGAGGACGCCGAGCCGGCCGAGCTGACCTGGCCGCAGGACTGGACCGCGCTGCACGACAGCCCGGTGGTCGCCGTCGGGGCCGACGCCCCATGGCGACCGCTGCGGCTGGTCGACGGGCTGCTCTACCTCGACCGGTACTGGCAGCAGGAGCAGCAGGTCCGCCGCGAGCTCGACGAGCGCGCCGCCCGGCCCGCCCCGCCGGTCGACCTGGCGCCGCTGACGACTCTCTTCGGCGGACCGGCGCCCGACCTGCAGCGGCTGGCCACCGCGGTCTCCGCCGGCCGGTGGGTCAGCGTGATCACCGGCGGGCCGGGCACCGGCAAGACGCACACCGTCGCCCGGCTGTTGCGGCTGCTGCTCGACCAGCCCGGTCCGCCGCCGCGGATCGCGCTCGCCGCACCCACCGGCAAGGCCGCCGCCCGCCTGCAGGAGTCGGTGCTGGAGCAGGCGGCCACGGTGGGCCTGCCGCTCGACCTCACCGCGCAGACGCTGCACCGGCTGCTCGGGTGGCGGCCCGACAGCCGCAGCCGCTTCCGGCACGACGCGACCAACCGGCTGCCCTACGACGTCGTCGTCGTGGACGAGTCGTCGATGGTGTCGCTGACGCTGATGGCGCGGTTGCTCGAGGCGTTGCGGCCCACCGCGCGGCTCGTCCTCGTGGGTGACCCGGACCAGCTGACGCCGGTGGACGCCGGTGCGGTGCTCAGCGACCTGGTGCACCGGCCCGCACCGCCCGGCGCGGTAGACGGCGTGCACGCGGAGACGGCCGCCGACGCAGCCGACCTCGCCGGCGAGGACCGTCGGCAGCTGCGCAACGGCGTCGTGCGGCTGCGGGTGTCACAGCGCTACGGCGCCAGCATCGCCGGGCTTGCGGAGGCGGTGCGCACGGGCGACGCCGATCGAGTCCTGGAGCTGCTGGATGGCGGTGATGGTCTCGTCCTGGATTCGACCACCGCGGCGCTCGAGGAGCAGGTCCGTGATGTGGCCGGCGAGATGCAGGCCGCTGCGGAAGCCGGTGACGCCGACCGCTGCCTCATGCTCCTGGGCCGCCACCGGCTGCTATGCGCGCACCGGCACGGACCCTTCGGCGTCTCCGCCTGGAACGACCGCATCGGCCGGCTCACCGGTGCGGCAGCGGGGGAGTGGGCGCCCGGGCTGCCGTTGATCGTGACCGCGAACGACTACGAGAACAAGCTCTGGAACGGCGACACCGGCGTCGTCGTGAGTACCCCCGGTGGAGTGCGGGCCGCGTTCCCGCGCGGCGCCGGACCGGTGCTTGTGCCGCTGTCCCGGCTGTCGGCGGTCAGCCCGGCGCACGCGCTGACCGTGCACCGCAGCCAGGGCAGCCAGTTCGAGGCGGTCACCGCACTCCTGCCCCCAGCGACGTCGCCGCTGCTCGCACGCGAGCTGCTCTACACCGCGGTGACCCGGGCCAGTCGCAGCGTGCGGGTCGTCGGCTCGGAGGAGGCGGTGCGTGCGGCCGTCGGCCGGCAAGTTGTGCGTGCCAGCGGCTTGCGGCGGAGGCGCCATTAGCCGAGCGAGTGGCGCTCAGCGCGCTAACCGGGAAACTCGATGTCTGTCCACCCCAGGGGGCGGCACTAGGCGCGAGTGGGACAACTGCGCTCCGTATGTCGCCGAGCGGAGCTGTTCAGCATCAGCCAAACGGGTCGCTGGCCGAGGCGGTTTGATCGTCTGCCAGCTCGATGACTCGCCGCGAGGACGCCCCGCCGGTGAGCGGCCTATCGTGCCTGCTGACACGGACGACCCTACCCGCAACGGCGGCCGCTGACGGTCTTCGCAGTGGCAGGCCCGCGTCTGAACCGAGCCAAGCGTGTCGCTCCCGACGAGGGGGTCGCACGGCGTCGCTCGACCGCCAAGTACCGCCGCTGTCCATCCCGACGCCTGTCAGACCTGCGCGACCACAAAACTACGACACGTCTCCGATGTCGTGCTCGAGGTCACGGACCGCCGTGCTGACGATCCGGTAGAAGGTGTCCTTCACCTGGTGTTCGGTCATGCCCGAGGTTGAAGTTCCCATGGACTCAAGTTCCTGCACCATTTGGCGGGTCTCGTAAAGATCGAAGTTCGGAATGTACGCCGTGCTACGGGACCTCGGGTGCTTGATTGCCCAGTAAGCCCTCATGAAGGTCTTGGGCCTAGGTGTGGGGGCTACTCCGTAGCGAAGTCCAAGCCGGGTCACGGTGGCATCAAGACGCTTCAGCAGCGTCAAATCGTCCAGTTGACGGAAGTATTGGATCCAGCCGCTCGCCACGCCCTGGAAGATGCAGCCCGTGATGGTGAGGTTTCGATGCCACAGAAAGCGCTGATGTGCTGCGGTCCTCGACATTCCGCGGGCAAGGTCCTGACGCCACGCGGTGTGGATGCTGGCGAGGTGTGATTCCAGTCTAACGATGCTCGACTGTCGCACGCTTACCCCTTGAGTGCTGAACGTGTAGCCCAGATAGTTGAACCCATCGCTGATCGACCCGATCTCAGACTTGCCGCCGGGTGTGCTGGGGTGGGCTGAGAGTTCGACTCCCGCGAGGGCGGCGCGGCAGGACGCGTCCGCCACGAGCGCGTCCGCTGCCGAGCACAAGATGAGGATGTCGTCTACGAACCGGTGATAGGACAGCGATGGGGTGCCACTCATCGCTCGGTCCACGGGCCGCATGTAGGCCTCGGCCAGCAGGTTGGAAATCGACAAGCCCTGGGGCACGCCAGAGGTGAGGAGTGCGCGAGGGCGTGGCGCGTGGTCCGGCGCGGTAGGGGTCGCGATGGCACGTCGTACTACGCGAAGGATCTCCTGCTTTCGGATCGCCGCGCCAAGCTCCTTGAGCAAGATGTCGTGGTTGATTGACGGGTAGAAGTTCTTGACGTCGATCCTGACGAAAGTGTCGTGCTTGCCAGCAACTAGTTCCTTCAACACACTCGAGACGCCAGCTTGGGGGAGCTTGCCTGCGCACTCTGGAAAGATTTCGGCCAAGAGTTCGGCGTATGCCCTCAGTGCGATCCGGTCGCGCACGCTAGGGATCGAGATCTCCCGAGGTGGCTTTCCGGCGCCCTTGATCAACAGCCGCTGCCGATAGGTGGTGAACCGGTAGGTGCCTGCCCGCGAATGCCTCGACACGTGTTGCGTGACGGCTTTCAGGTCTGCCCGAACTGCGGCCACGGACACGCCATCGCGACCGCGAACAGAGCCTCTCGCAACCCGCTCCTCGAAAATCGTCTGGAGATGCCTCAATGAGGTGACGCGTCGAAAAGCGTATGACGGCGCACTGGCGGGCCCGCTAGCCGGCACTGCTGATGACCCAATCTCCGAATCGCCAGAACAGCCAACCGGGAAGTGCGAGAGTGGCATACGGAAGCATCGTCAACGCGGAACTGCCCAGGAGTTGTCGAGACCGCTTCTTCACGTACGCATCTTGATCCGCCTCGGTGTGGTTCTCGGAGTGCCGAACGAGTTCGCTGTAGGTCCCGTACAGATCGTTGTAGTCGTCGATAGTAGGATTGGCAGTGGCGTTTCTCGCCGCTTGAACTCGCGAAGAAAGGTCCTGGATTCCCTTATAGCTCGACTCCATGCGAACAGCACGGCCCGGATAGTCGAGTGACGCAACGACGAGAGAGGCGGCAAGGCTGAGGATCGAGCACGCAGCCAAGAATGTTGGCCCAGAGTCGCCAAACATGGCCCCGTCAACCAGTAGGCCCACGGCGGCGATAGTCGTTGCCGTGGCCAGCGAAATAAGCGCGGTGTTCCACGCCCGACTCCTGGCGTGAATGCGCTCGAACGCCCGCACCCGGCATTTGAACGTTGTGAACGACCGGTCCTCGAGTGCTTCGAGAAGTTCATGAACGGACTTGGGGGGCTGGGCCACTAGTCTCCTTGTAATCGGAGCTGTACTGCATCAAGTCGACACTTCCGCCATGTCCCGCGAAAGCTTCACCTTCGGTGAAGGCATGAGCCTGCTTATCAGTCCTGCCCGCACGCCCAGGCATGCAAGCGAGTGACCCAGCCCGACGCCCATTCTACTGGCCCGTGGCCCTGCTGTGGCGCAGGCTCCGTACGTTGCGCGCCCCCTCGGCGATCAGGCGGCCAGGCGAAGGCGCGAGGGCGCCGGGTGGCTCCGCACTAGCGTGAGCAACGAGCACCTCTGGGACGAATGGAATGGAGGCCTGCTAGCTGCTGGCATGCTGATGTCGCACTGGGTGCTGGCAGGTGTGACGGCGCACTCCGGGCATGACCACGCCGGATCAGCGTGGTCAACAGTCGCGGGGGGTCGGGCTCGTGGCTGGTCCCGCGATGACGTTGGGCCTGGCCGTCGTGGGCGCCGGAGTGCAGCGCCAAGTCGTCAACGCAGAGTCGTACTGACCCGGTCAGGACCCGCGATGCAGGTGAGTCCCTTCGGGCGTCGTCACCGTGCTGGTGTTCGGGGGACGCCGCTGGCACCGACGTCACCGCCGCCCGCAACCTCTGCCTTGGGCAGCGGTGTCCGGCCGGCATCGCTAGCCGCCAACCGAGGGTGCCCGGGTAGTGGGAACCGGTTGTCCCGCAGGCTGTTTGGGCTGGTCATGCCGTGGGCGATTGCCCACTTCGTGGTGTCCGAGGGGGGACTTGAACCCCCACGCCCGATAAAGGGCACTAGCACCTCAAGCTAGCGCGTCTGCCATTCCGCCACCCGGACGAGTGCGAGCAGAAGACTACCTGACCGCCGGCGCCGGATCACGCACCCCCCGGCGGCTCAGCCGGCGGCCAGAGCCACCCGCCCGCGACCGGCCCGCTTGGCGTCGTAGAGTGCCGCGTCGGCCGACGTGTACAGCCCCCGCCGGTCGCGCGAGTGCCGCGGCAGGTGAGCCACCCCGAGGCTGATCGACAGCGAGAGCAGCGAGTCGTCGGGGAGCACGAAGGGCTCGGCCCGGACCGCCTCCAGCAGGTCCGCGGCGCGCCGGGCGGCGGCCTCCCGGTCGCACCCCGGCAGCAGCACGGCCAACTCGTCGCCGCCCAGCCGGGAGAGCACCGCGTCGTCGCTCCGGATGCGGCTGCGCAGCACCCCGGCCAGGTGCACCAGCACGTCGTCGCCGACCGGGTGGCCGTACGTGTCGTTGATCGTCTTGAACGAGTCGACGTCGATGAGCACCAGGGCGGTGCCGCCGGGCACGGGCCGGTCGAGCGCGGCCTCCAGCGCCTCGTCGAAGGCCCGCCGCGTGGCCAGCCCGGTGAGGGAGTCGACGGTGAGCTGGCGCTGCAGCGCATCCACCAGCACCTCCTGCGTCCGGTTGGCGCGCACGAGGAGGCTGGCCATGGCCACGAGCAGGGCGCCGACGAAGACGAAGTCGGCCAGCGCGGCGGCGGGTGGCAGCAGGACGAGCAGGGTGAGCAGCTCGGCGGCGAGCGCGACGGCGGTCACCACCACCACCGCCGGGGTCCGCAGGTGCACGGCCGTCCAGAGCACCGGGAAGGCGTAGAACGCCTGCGCCCCCGCCGACGTGTCCGCGGTGAGCAGGTTGAGCGAACCGGTGAGCAGGACGCCGGCCAGGCCCAATCCGAGGAACCCGTTCCACCGGTCGATCCGCTCGGGGGGCAGCACGCGGCAGGCCACCGCGGTGCCCAGCAGGGCGGCGAGACCCACCCAGTGGACGACCGCCGCCGCCGCGCCGCCGCCCGACTCGTAGAAGGCCGGCAGGACGAACAGGACCGCCGCGCTGACCAGCAGCAGGACCGCGGCGTTGGCGGCGGCGGCCTGCGGGTCACGGGCGCCGAACGGGCGCATCGTCCTCACGGATGGTCCATCGGCCGCAGGTTTCGGACGGCGGAGTACCGCATCACCCGCCGGGGTGAGCCCCGCCGGGGTGGCACGATCGCGGTCATGGCCGACACCCCCGCCCCACTGGCCGGCGCCCAGGCCGAGGTGGCCGAGCTGCTCAGCGACCTCATCCGGATCGACACCACCAACACCGGCAGCACGGCCACCAGCGCGGGGGAGCGGGCCGCCGCGGAGTGGGTCGCCGGCAAGCTCGACGAGGTCGGCATCGCCTCGGTCATCCACGAATCCGAGCCCGGCCGGGCCAGCCTGGTCGCCCGCATCCCGGGCGCCGACCGCAGCCGCCCCGCGCTCCTGGTGCACGGCCACCTCGACGTCGTCCCCGCCGACCCGGCGGAGTGGAGCGTGCACCCCTTCTCCGGCGAGGAGCGCGACGGCTACATCTGGGGCCGCGGCGCGGTCGACATGAAGGACATGGACGCCATGGTGCTGGCGCTCGTGCGCGACTGGGCCCGCACCGGCGTCCAGCCGCCGCGCGACATCGTGCTGGCCTTCGTCGCCGACGAGGAGGCCGGCGGCAAGCTCGGCGCGCACTTCCTCGTCGACGAGCACCCCGACCTCCTCGAGGGGTGCACCGAGGCGATCAGCGAGGTCGGCGGCTTCAGCATCACCGTCCGGGACGACCTGCGCCTCTACCTGGTGCAGACCGCGGAGAAGGGGCTGGCCTGGATGCGGCTCACCGCGGCCGGCAAGCCCGGTCACGGCTCGATGCTGCACGAGGACAACGCCGTCACCCGGCTCTGCGAGGCCGTCGCCCGCATCGGCGGCCACCGCTTCCCGCTCACGCTCACGCCGCCGATGCGCCAGTTCATCGCCGCGGTGGAGGACGCGTACGGCATCGAGATCGACCTGGCCGAGCCCGAGCTGGCGCTGGCCCGGCTCGGCAGCATCAGCCGGATGATCGGCGCGGCCCTGCGCAACACGGCCAACCCCACGATGCTCGATGCCGGCTACAAGGCCAACGTCATCCCCGGCACCGCGAGCGCCACCGTCGACGGGCGCTTCCTCTACGGCCAGGAGGAGGAGTTCGAGCGGCAGCTCGCCACGCTGATCGGCGAGGGCGTGCAGCGCGAGTGGCTGGTGCACGACCAGGCGGTGGAGACGACGTTCGACGGGCCGCTGGTCGACCAGATGGTCGCCGCGCTGAAGGCCGAGGACGGCGGCGCCCGGCCGGTGCCGTTCACCATGAGCGGCGGCACCGACGCCAAGAGCTTCCAACGCCTGGGCATGCGCTGCTTCGGCTTCTCGCCGCTGCGGCTGCCGCCCGAGCTGGACTTCGCCTCCCTGTTCCACGGCATCGACGAGCGGGTGCCCGTGGAGTCGCTGCGCTTCGGCGTCCGGGTGCTGGACCGGTTCCTGCGCAACGCCTGAGCCGTGGTGTGATGCCGGGGTGACCTCCACCACTCCCGCACCCCGCCCCGGTTCCGTCGCCCTCATCACCGGAGGGACGGGCGGCTTCGGCCGCGCCCTCGCCACGAAGCTGCGCGAGCGCGAGGTCACCGTCGTCCTCGCCGACCTCGACAGCGAGCGCAACCGCCAGGTCGCGGCCGACCTGGGCTGCGAGTTCGCCGTCCTCGACGTCACCGACCGCGCCGCCAACGAGGAGCTCGTCGCCCGCATCGAGGGCGACCACGGCCGCCTCGACGCCGCCTACCTCAACGCCGGCATCTCGGCGGCCAAGAGCGACGACGCCCTGGACCTGGACGAGTTCATGCGCGTCGTCGACATCGACCTGTTCGGCGTCGTCTACGGCGTCGCCGCGGCCCGCCCGGCGATCAAGCGGGCCGGGGGAGGGGCGATCGTCGTCACCGCGTCGCTGGCCGGGCTCTCGCCGATGGCCACCGACCCCGGCTACAGCGTCGCCAAGGGCGGGGCCATCGCCTTCGTGCGCTCGATGGCCCCGCGCCTGGCCGCCGAGGGGACGACGATCTCCGCGATCTGCCCCGGCTTCGCCGACACGGCGATCATCGACCGCATCCGCGACCAGTTCACCGCCGCGGGCTTCCCGGTGCTCACCGCCGACGAGGTCGCCGACGCGATGATCATGGCGTGGGGGCAGGCCGAGCCGGGAGCGGCCTACGTCATCCAGCCCGGCGTGGGCACGGTGCCCTACAAGTTCAAGGGCGTCCCCAGCGCCAAGACGGCGACCGGCGAGACCGCCGTCGTCCCGGAGGCGCTGCGCCCGCCGTCGATGCGGTAGGACGTCGAGGAACGCCCCGACGTGCTGGAGGCAACCCGATGAAGCACCGGATCCACAGCGAGATCGAGATCGCGGCCTCGCCGGGCACGGTGTGGGCGCATCTCACCGACCTGGCGTCCTACGTCGAGTGGAACCCCTTCATCCCCAGTGCCGCCGGCACCGCCGAGGTGGGGGCGCGGCTGTCGATGCGGTTGCAGCCGCCCGGCGGCCGCCCCCTGCCGATCAAGCCGCAGGTCACCGAGGTCGTGCCGGGGGAGGTGTTCGAGTGGCTGGGGCACCTCGGCGTCCCAGGGGTGTTCGACGGTCGGCACCGCTTCGAGCTGACCGGCGTGCCGTCGGGCACCCGGCTGGTCCAGAGCGAATCCTTCCGCGGCCTGCTGGTGCGCCCGCTGAAGGGCTTCCTCGACGGTGCCACGCTCGCCGGGTTCGAGGCGATGAACGCCGCGTTGGCCCGCCGTTCGGAACAGGGCCGGACGGGGCCCTGATCAGCTCTCGACCGGGTCGGTGCAGGCGAACAGGAAGGCCGGCGGGACGTTCCACGGGGTGACCCGCCAGCGCACCGCGGTGAACCGCTTCCGCAGCTCCGGCAGCAGCAGCGGTGAGTACTGGATGACCACGGTCGTGCCGCCCGGCGCCATCGACCGGGGGACGACGTCCAGGATCCGCCGCCGGAGCCCCGGCTCGAGCGAGGTGTAGGGCAGCGCGGAGACGACGACGTCGGCGCGCGCGTCGCCCAGGTGGGCGGCGAGGTTCTCCGCGGAGTCGCACACCACCTGCACCCGCGGGTCGTCGAACCGCTCGTCGAGGAGCTTGGCCAGCCGCGGGTCGATCTCCATCGTGATCAGCCGCGCGCCGGGGCGCAGCCGGGCCAGGATCTCCTGGGTCTGCGCCCCGGTGCCCGCCCCGAGCTCGACGACCAGGTCGGCGGCCGGCACGTCGGCCATGTCGAGCATGTCGCGGACCGCGGCGCGCGAGGTCGGCAGGACGGCGCCCACCTGCCGGGGGTGGGCCAGGAACGCGCCCAGGAAGCGCAGCCGGTCGGTCACGTGCTCGATCATGGGTTCCCCTCCTGAGGCCGCCCGGGAGGGCGACCACCGCTGCGCACCCTGGCACGGCGGGGCCGCCGGGGCCAAGCGGCCCCCGTGACGACGGTCACCGGTCGTCTGGCAAGGTCGGGCCCATGCGTGCATGGCGGGTACACGAACTCGGTGATCCCTCGAAGGTCATGAGCCTCGACGAGGTCGACCGGCCCACACCGGGCGAGGGCCAGGTGCTGGTCAAGGTGCGGGCGGCGGCCCTGAACTTCCCCGACGTGCTGATGGCCATGGGCATGTACCAGGAGAAGCCGCCGCTGCCCTACACGCCCGGCGTGGAGCTGTGCGGCGAGATCGTCGAGACCGGCCAGCGGGTCATCGGCTCGCCGGCCGGCGGGCCCGGTGCCTTCGCCGAATACGCCCTCATGGACGCCGCGGCCGCCTTCCCCGTGCCCGAGGGCATGACCGACGAGAAGGCCGCCTCGCTCTACCTGACCTACCAGACCGGCTACGTCGGCCTGCACCGCCGCGCGCACCTGCAGGCGGGGGACACTCTGCTCGTCCACGCCGGCGCCGGTGGCGTGGGCACCGCCGCGATCCAGCTGGGCAAGGCCGCCGGGGCGACCGTCATCGCCACCGCGGGCGGGGCGCGCAAGACCGAGGTGTGCACGCAGCTCGGCGCCGACCACGTCATCGACTACACGACCGAGGACTTCGTCCCCATCGTCAAGGAGCTGACCGGCGGCCGCGGCGCCGACGTCGTCTACGACCCGGTGGGCGGCGACGTCTTCGACAAGTCGCGCAAGTGCATCGCCTTCGAGGGGCGGCTGGTCGTCGTCGGGTTCACCAGCGGGCGCATCCCCGACGCACCGGCCAACCACATGCTGGTGAAGAACTACAGCGTCGTCGGGCTGCACTGGGGGCTGTACCGCAAGCACGACCCCTCCGTGTTCACCCAGACCCACGAGCAGCTGGTCCGGCTCTTCGGAGAGGGCAAGGTCGACCCGCTGGTCGGCGAGGTCCTGCCGCTGGACCAGGCCCCGCAGGCGCTGCTCAAGCTCGCCTCCCGCGACACCGTCGGCAAGGTCGTGCTCGTTCCCTGAGCCGGCCGGGCGGGGACCGGGCCTGGCCCGCCACTGCTGAGCGGCGCGCCGCCTAGACCAGCGGCTTGGGCAGGTAGGAGAGGCGGGCGCGGCGGCGCAGGATGACCTTGCGGGTGCCGTCGGCGTGCAGCTGCAGACGGGCAAGCTCCCAGCCGCCGACGTCCGACTGCAGGCTGAGCATCGTGGCGGCCGCGGACCGGGACGTGCCCGGCGGGATGCGCAGCGGCGCGAACTCGTAGTCCCCGGCGGTGTCCATCGCGTCGATTGTGCCCGGCGTTCGCGCCGCGGGCACGTGTTCGTCATCTCCCTCACACCGTCCCGCCCTGCCGGCTGCGCAGGTGGACGGCACGATGGGGGCAGACCGCAGCCGCTTCTCAGGGGAGGACGACGTGACCGAGCCCGGTTTCTCGAGCGACGTGCCCGACGCCGACCGCGCGGAGCAGGAGGCGCCCCTCCAGCCGCCCGCGCCGACCCGCGCGGCCGAGGCGAGCTCGCCCGCCGGAGACGTGCCGGAGGCGGATGCGCTGGAGCAGCAGCTGGCCGCACGCCCCGGCGAGGCCGGCGCCCCGCGCGGTCCGCTGGGTGCGCGCGAGGCCGACGACGCCGACGTCCTGGAGCAGGAGGCCGACGTGCCGCTGGACGACGAGGACCAGCCCGGCTGAGACGGCGCCGCGGCGCCCCGGAGCCGCCCGATCGGACGGCGCCCCGGGCGGCCGCCCAGGACTCCCTGGGACGTGGCTCTCTGCCCCGCCCCGGTGGGCAGAGGGCGACTGTCCGCGGGGCCTCATCGGCCGGACGGGGGCCGGGGGCGCGACGCCCACCCGGCCGGCGGACCGTCGGCCGGGTGAATCGGCCCTCCCGGGCTGCCCCGCGGCCCGCCGGCCACCAGAGTGGGCGGCGGACACCGGGAGGTGGATCGATGACCAGGGACGGCCACGGGTCGGCCGAGGCCGAGGTGCACGCCGCCGCCGAGCGGTGGGCCCGTGCCGCCGGGCACCCCACCCCGGTGCTGGATGCGCCGGGCCCGACCCGGTCGACGGCCACCCGGTTCCTGCGCGGGCTGCTCCTCGGGGTCGCGGTCGGCGCCGTGCTCCTCGTCTCGACCGCGCGGGGCCCCACCGCGGCGCTGTGGGGCCTGCTCGCGCTGGTGGGCGGTGTCCTCGTCGGCCGCATCCTCCAGGACCGGCGGCGTCCGTCGCCGCGCGCGGTCCCGCACCGGTCCTGAGCGCCGAGCGGCGATCACGCACGCTGGCCGGATCCGCTCTCGTTTGGTTAGGCTGCCCTAACTGATCGAGGAGGGGCCATGCCGAGCAGCCCGACCCACCCCGCACCCGAGCGCCGTCCCGAGGCCGACGCGCTGCGCCCGGAGCCGGCCGAGCGCGCCCGCACCATCGCCACCCGGATCGCGGCGACCGTCTGCGCCCCCGCCACCGGCGGCGGCCGGCTGCTGGCGCACACCGTCACGCGCGCCGGGCAGGTGCTGCTCGTCGTCCCCGCCGACGGGGACGTCGCCGCGGCCGTCCGGCAGGCCCCCGACCAGGACCTCTCCGCCCTGCTGTTGGTCAGCGACCACGCGCCCGTGCCGCTGCGCCGGCCGACGAGGGCGCAGCTGTGGCTCTCCGGGTGGGCGACCCCCGTCCGGCCCGAGGACCAGCGCGCCGCCCTGCTGGCCTTCGCCGAGACCCGGCCCACGGAGGCACTGCTCGACGTCGGCCGGAGCGCGCTGCTGCTGCGGCTCGACCTCGCGGAGGTGGTGCTGGGCGAGGGTGGGGCGGGGGTCGACGTGAGCCCCCAGGAGTTCGCCGCAGCGCGCCCGGATCCGCTGGCCGCCGTCGAGGCCGACCACCTGCGCCACCTCGCCGGCGCCCACGCCGACGTCCTCGAGCTGCTCGCCGCCCGGATCCCGCCCGAGGTGGTGGGCCCGGCCGGCGTCGTCCGCCCGCTGGGGCTGGACCGGTTCGGCTTCCGGCTGCGCGTCGAGCGGCCGTACGGGCACACCGACGTGCGCGTCCCCTTCACCCGGCCGCTCGCCTGCGCGGGGCAGCTCGGCGCCGCGGTGGGGCAGCTGCTCTGCGCCGCCCGGGCGGGACGGCGCGGCCACCGCTAGCCGGCGATCTCGCGCAGCAGCTCGGCCAGCCGGGTGCGCCGTGGCCGGACGTCGACGTCGCGCACCGCCCGCGCCAGGGCGGCGCCGCTGGCGTGCACGATCGACAGGTGCCGCTGCGCCCGCGTGAGGGCGGTGTAGACCAGCGGGCGGGACAGCATCCCGCCCGCCTCCGGCGGCAGCACGACGACGACGCCGGGCCACTCGGACCCCTGCGCGCGGTGCACGGTGATCGCCCAGCCGTGGCGCAGGTCGGGGAGCGCGTTGCCGCTCACCGTCACCGGGCCGGAGCTGAAGTCGACGTTCAGCGACCCGTCGCCGGTGCCGGTGACCACGCCCACCTCGCCGTTGGCGAAGCCGGTGGGTTCGAGATCCAGGTGGTTGGCGGTCGCCACGACGCGGTCGCCGACGTCGAAGCCGAAGACGGTCCCGTCACCCGGGTTCAGCTGGGCCTTGAGCGCCTTGTTGAGCTCGATCGTGCCCGCCGGCCCCCGGTGCACCGGGGTGACCACCTGCACCGCGCCCGGATCGATGCCGAGCGCGCGCGGGATCGAGTCGGTGACCAGCTGCACCACCCGCCGGGCGGCCTCGGCGCTGCCGGTGGCCGGCACGACGACGACCTCGCGGTCGGGGGAGTCGACCGGCGGCAGCTCGCCGCCGCGGACCGAAGACGCGAGCCGGGCGATCGCCCCGCCCTCGGCCTGGCGGTAGAGGGTGCTCAGCTCGGTCACGGGGACGACGCCGGAGTCGATCAGGTCGCCGAGCACGTGCCCCGGTCCGATCGAGGGCAGCTGCGCGGGGTCACCGACCAGCAGCAGGTGCGTGCCGTCGGGGCAGGCCTCCAGCAGCGCGGCGGTGAGCTCGACGTCGAGCATCGAGGCCTCGTCGACCACGATCACGTCGGCGTCCAGCGGCCACTCCTCGTTGCGGGAGAACCCGCCGGAGGCGCCTTGCGCGCCGAGCAGCCGGTGCACCGTCACGGCCGGGTGGTCGGTGAGCTCCTCCAGCCGCTTGGCCGCCCGCCCGGTCGGCGCGGCGAGGGCGACGTCGGTGCCCTTGGTCCGCAGCAGTTGCACGATCGCGGCGACGGTGCGGCTCTTGCCGGTGCCCGGGCCGCCGGTCAGCAGGCTGACCCCGGCCGAGAGCACCTGGGCCACGGCCTTCTTCTGCGCCTCGTCGAGCCCCTTCGCCACCGAGCGCACCGACGCGGGGTCGGCGATCCGCTCCGCGGCGGCGGCCAGCCGGGCCACGTTCTCGGCCACCGCCTCCTCGGCCATGCCGTAGCGCGCCAGTGACAGCATCCGCAGCGCCGGGTCCGGCTCGGCCGGCTCGTCCGCGTCCTCGTCGAACTCCGGTTCGGGCGGCTCGTGGTCGAGCACGTCACCGGACTCGACGGCCGCCACGATGGCGGCCGCCGGGTCGGCGATGCCCTCGGCCTGCAGCGCGGCGACGACCAGGTCGACCGGCAGCACGGTGTGCCCGTCGCGGGTCGCCGTCCGCAGGGTGAGCCCCACGATCGCGCGGCCGCGCCGGGCGTCCTGCCGGTCGGCGCCCTTGAGGACGGCGATGGCGAGCCGGTCGGCGTCGCCGAGGGAGACCCCCGAGAGGCCCAGCAGGGCCCACGGGTCGTCCCGCAGGCGGCGGGCGGCGTCCGGGCCGAGCGCGTCGGCGACCCCGGCGGCCAGCTTGGCCGGCAGGCCGGCGCCGACGAGCAGCTCGACCACCTCGTAGGTGGGGGCGGCGGCGAGGAAGCTGGAGAAGAGCCGCTCGGCCCGCTGCCGGCCCACCCGCGGCAGCTTCAGCAGCCTGTCGGCGGTGACGTCGTCGGGGGTGGTGATGCCCGCGGCCGGCAGCTCGGCCGCCGCGCGCTTGCCCAGCCCCGGCCACAGCCCGGCGGTGCAGAAGGCGGCGAAGACCAGGTCCGGGCCGGGGGTCGTCGGGTGCGCGCTCACCGGTCCGACCGGCGATCGGGGTAGCTGAAGTGCGGGGCGGAGACGTCCTCCAGCGCCGTGCGGATCGCCGCGGGCAGCCGGACGGTGTCGGCGTCGAGGGACGCCTGCAGCTGCTGGGCGGTGCGGGCACCCACCACGGGGGCGACGACGCCCGGCCGGTCGCGCACCCAGGCCAGCGCCACGGCGAGCGGCGTCGTCCCCAGCCCCTGGGCGGCGGTGATGACCGCCTCGACGATGCGGTCGGCGGTGGCCGAGCGGAGCCCGTCGATGAACCCCTGCCACTGCGCCGAGGCGCCCCGGGACTCCGACGGCGTGCTGTGCCGGTACTTGCCGGTCAGCAACCCGCGACCCAGGGGGGACCAGGCGAGCACGCCCAGCCCCAGCGCCTCGGCCGCCGGCACGACCTCCCGCTCGACGCCGCGCTGCAGCAGCGAGTACTCGACCTGGGTGCTGACCAGCGGGGTCCGCCCCGGCCAGGCCCGCTGCCAGGTCGCCGCCTGGGCGGTCTGCCAGCCGGTGAAGTTGCTGACGCCGACGTAGCGCGCGCGGCCGGAGGAGACGGCCAGGTCGCAGGCGGCCAGGGTCTCCTCCAGCGGCGTCGTCTCGTCCCAGGCGTGCAGCTGCCAGAGGTCGACGTAGTCCAGGCCCAGCCGCTCCAGCGAGGCGTCCAGCGCCGGGATCAGGTGCCCCCGGGAGGCCCCGCGGCCCATCGGGCCCGGGCCCGTGCGCCCGACGGCCTTGGTGGCCACGAGCACCTGCGACCGCGGCACGACGTCGGCGAGGAGGTGGCCCAGGGTGCGCTCGCTCTCCCCGTCGCAGTAGACGTCGGCGGTGTCGACCAGCGTGCCGCCGGCGTCGACGAAGGCCGTGAGCTGCATGGCGGCCTCGTCCTCGTCGGTGTCGCCGCCCCAGGTCATCGTCCCCAGCGCGAGCCGGGACACGACCAGACCGCTGCGCCCCAACGCCCGTTGCTCCACGACCGGCCAACCTACCGCCGCCGACCGCCCGGCACCCGGGAGCACCGGCCACCCGGGGCGGCGCGCCGGGTGGCGCAGGGGGCGACGCCTAGGGTGGGCACCCGTGCCCGAACGCTGCTGCTCCTGCCCGGCCGCCCGTGTCCCGACCGGGGGGTGCTGACGTGGGCTGGATCGAGGCGGTCGTCCTGGGCATCGTGCAGGGGCTCACCGAGTTCCTGCCGATCTCCTCCAGCGCCCACCTGCGCGTGGTGGGCGAGGCCTTCGGGTGGGGCGACCCGGGCGCGGCGTTCACCGCCATCACCCAGATCGGCACCGAGGCCGCCGTCCTCCTGTACTTCCGCCACGACATCTGGCGGATCGTCACCGCCTGGATCGCGTCGCTCGGCGGCCGCCGCAAGGGCGACCCCGACGCCCGCATGGGCTGGCTGATCATCATCGGCAGCCTGCCGATCGTCGTCCTCGGCCTGCTGTTCCAGGAGGAGATCGAGACGACCTTCCGCGACCTGCGGATCGTCGCGACGGCGCTGATCCTGTTCTCCCTGGTGCTGTTCTGGGCCGACCGCGCCGGGGCCAAGCGGCGGGAGCTCGACCAGCTCACCGTGCCGCACGGCATCGGCTACGGCTTCGCCCAGGCGATGGCGCTCATCCCCGGCGTCTCCCGGTCCGGCGGCACGATCACCGCGGGCCTCTTCCTCGGCTACACCCGGTCGGCGGCGGCGCGCTACTCGTTCCTGCTGGCGGTGCCCGCGGTCCTCGGCTCCGGCTTCTTCCAGACGTACGAGGCGCTCACCGGCGACGTGGAGGGTCCGGGCATCAGCTGGGGGCCGACCATCCTCGCCACGGTCATCGCCTTCGGCATCGGGCTCACGGTGATCGCCTGGCTGCTGCGCTACCTGGACCGGGGCAGCTTCACCCCGTTCGTCGTCTACCGCATCGTGCTGGGGCTGCTCATCCTCCTGCTGGTCTTCACCGGCGTCCTCGACCCCGTGGGGTCCACCGGTATCAGCCCCTCGCCCGCCCCGCGCTGAGCGCCACGGCGACCCGGAACCGGTCGGGCTCCGGGTCGCCGTGGGTGGTGGGGCTCAGGCCTCCGGGGCCGCGTCGAGGTCCAGCGTCTCGATCATCGCGTCCAGCACCGCGACGTTGCGCTCGTAGTCGAACCGGGGCAGCCCCACGGTGTCGGCGACGAGGGTCCGCGGGCCGTTCTCGCCGTCCTCGAGGGCGATGGCGTACCGGGTCGACGGCATGCCCTCCGGCCAGAAGCCCTCCCCGGTGGCGGTGCGCTCGATCCGCACGGCGTCCCGGTCGTCCACGGTCAGCTCGCGGCGCGCCTGCTCACCGGGCTGCCCCTGGGTCACCCGGTCGAAGGGGACCGGCTCGACGGACACGGCGATCGCCGCCACCCGGACGTCGGTGGCGTCGGGCACGTCGAAGTCCTGCGGCGAGAACCGGCTGCAGGAGGGCACGGTCTCCCCGGCGTTGACCGACCAGTCCGACGGATGGTCGATCGCGAAGCCCGCCGGGCTGGTGCAGGTCTCCCCGAGGGTGACGCCGTCGGACGGCTCGCGCGTGAGCACGTCGACGACGATCCGCTGCGGATCCGACAGCCGGGCCACGGCGAACGGGCGCTGCTGGTCCAGGCCGGCGTAGAAGGAGTAGCGCCCCTCGAAGAGGGTGTCGGCGATCAGGGCCTCCAGCGTGCTGGTCCCGGCGATCTCCAGGCGCTCCCGTCCCTCCCACGGCTCGACGCCCTCAGGGGCGTCGGGCGGGAGCAGCAGGTTGGACAGCGTGATCCCCAGCGTCGCGTCGCCGGGGACGTCCAGCGGCAGGCCCGACCCCGCGCTCCTCGGGTCCTCGGTGTAGCCGACCTGGTAGCCGGCCTCGCCGTCGCCGGCGAGCTCGAACACGATCCGGTCGAAGCCGTCGTGGGCGCCCAGCCGGACGTCGGTCAGCACGACCGGCGCGCCGGTGCCCTCGACGTCGACGTCGGCGCTGCCGCCCTCGCCGATCGGGTCCAGGCCGCCGGACCCGCCGTCCCCGCCGGGCTCGTGCAGGACGTCGACGACCAGCCGGGCCGGATCGGAGAGCTCCGCGACGCCGAAGGGCACCTGCTCCTCGAGGCCGATCGTCCAGGCCAGCATCGACTCGAAGTCGCCGGTCTCCACCGCCTCGGTGATCACCTCGCCGCCGGGGGCGGTGATGTGGTCCCGCCCGGTGTAGGTCTCGCGGGGCTCCTCGCCGGAGAGGTCGACGCCGCTGGCCGGGCTGACCCGCACCTCGAGGAAGGCGGAGCCGGCCACCTGCACCTCGCGGCCCGAGCCGTCCTCGGTGATCGGCGGCTCGACGTAGCCCACCCGGTAGCTGGGCACGTCGTCGCCCTCGAACTCGAGGACGAACCGGTCGAACTCCTCGTGCCCGGCGGCGCGCACGTCGGTCAGGTAGACCGGAGAGCCACCGGCCGGGAAGGCGTCATCCTGCACGGTCTCCGTGCCGGGCTCACCGACCGGAGGCAGCGGCGATCCGGCTGCCTGCAGCGTCCCCGGGAGATCCGGGACGACGGTCGGGGGAGGGGCGGGGGTAGCGCCGGCGGTGGTCACCAGCAGGGAGCTGGCGCCCAGCCCGGCGAGCAGCAGTCGCATCATCGCGATCTCGCTTCCGGTCTCGGGTGTCCGGTCCCCTGGGGCCTGCCCACTCGCCCGTGCAGCCGGAACCCGGGTCGGCCTCCCGTCACCGGATCGTCACGTGCGCCGGGCGGGAGGTCCCTCCGTCGACGTTCCGGGGCGCCGCCCGACCCGGCGGACGAGGAGAACGTGCTGGTACCACCTACGCTCGGCGCCGTGACCACCGTCATCCTCCTGCGCCACGGCCGGAGCACCGCGAACACCGGCGGCGTGCTCGCCGGGTGGACGCCCGGTGTCCAGCTCGACGAGACCGGCCAGGCGCAGGCGCGGGCGGTGGGGGAGCGGCTGGCGCCGGTGCCGCTGGCCGCTGTCGTCAGCAGCCCGCTGGAACGCTGCCGGCAGACCGCGGGTGCGGTGCTCGCCGGGCGCGACCTCGAGCCGGCGACCGACGACCGGCTGGGCGAGGCCCGCTACGGCGACTGGACCGGCCGGCCGCTCAAGGAGCTGGCCAAGGAGCCGCTCTGGAAGGTGGTCCAGCAGCACCCCTCGGCCGCCGTCTTCCCCGGGCCGGACGGGGAGGGGCTCGCGCAGACCCAGGCGCGGGCCGTCGCCGCCGTCCGCGAGTGGAACGCCCGGCTCGGCCCCGACGCGGTGTGGCTGGCCTGCAGCCACGGCGACGTCATCAAGGCGATCCTGGCCGACGCCCTGGGGCTGCACCTGGACTCCTTCCAGCGGATCGTCGTCGACCCGGCCTCGATCTCGGTGGTCAGCTACACCGACACCCGACCGTTCGTCGCGCGGGTCAACGACACCGGTGGCGACGTCGCCGCGCTGATCCCGCCACCGCGCAAGGGCCGACGCCGCAAGGCCGCCTCCGACGCCGTCGTCGGCGGTGGGGCGGGCGCGAGCGCCTGACCTCGCGGACCCCTCCGGAGGGTGCGAGGCGTGGGGAGGACGGGGTCCTTCCACCGCGTAACCTGGGCGCGTGCCCCGCCAGGTCCATCTCTTCGATCGCCCCAGCCGGTTCGTCGCAGGGACGGTGGGGCAGCCCGGGGACCGCACCTTCTACCTCCAGGCCAGTGACGACAGCGGCCGCACGGTCAGCGTCGCGCTGGAGAAGACCCAGGTGCAGGTCCTGGCCGAGCGGATGAGCGACCTGCTCGACGAGGTCGCCGGCCGGGCGGGCACGGTGATCCCGCCGGAGGCCGACGTCGACGACCTCGAGCCGCTCACCGCCCCGGTCGACGAGGAGTTCCGCGTCGCCGCGATGGGGCTGGCCTGGGACGGCACCGAGGAGGCCGTCGTCGTCGAGGCGGTCGCCGCCGGTGAGGAGCCGATCGAGGAGGACGCCATCCTCTCCGACAGCGAGGAGGGGCCCGACGCCCTGAGGGTGACCATCACCCCCATGGCCGCGCGCGCCTTCATCGCCCGCGCCCGCCGGGTCGTGGCGGCCGGCCGCCCGTCCTGCCCGCTGTGCTCGCTACCGCTCGACCCGGTGGGCCACGTGTGCCCGCGGCAGAACGGCTACCGCCGCTGAGCGGCGACCCCGCGGAGGACACCGTCCTCCGGCCGCCCGCCGGCGACGAGGAGGCGCGGCGGCTCCTCACCGAGGGCGTCATCGACCTCGAGGGGCGCATGCTCGACGCCTCGAACGTGACTCTGGTCGGCGCCATCCGCGCCGGTGACCTGGTCGCCGAGTGCGTCTACAAGCCGGTCGCGGGGGAGCGGCCGCTGTGGGACTTCCCCGACGGCACCCTCGCCGGGCGGGAGATCTCGGCCTACCTGGTGTCCGAGGCGACCGGCTGGCGGATCGTCCCGCCCACCGTGCTGCGCGAGGGGCCGTTCGGGCCCGGGATGGTGCAGCTGTGGGTGGACGGCGACGAGGAGGTCGACCTCGCCGCCTTCGTCCGCCGCGACGACCCGGCGCTGCGCCGCATGGCCGTCTTCGACGCGGTGGTGAACAACGCCGACCGCAAGGGCGGCCACATCATCCCGATGCCCGGCGGCCACGTGCACGGCATCGACCACGGCATCTGCTTCTCCGTCGACCCCAAGCTGCGCACCCTGCTCTGGGGCTGGGCCGGCAAGCCGCTGACCGCCGAGGCGATCGAGGTGCTGGAGCGGCTCGGCGACGAGCTGCGCGGGGACCTCGGGGACCGGCTGCACGAGCACCTGACCCGCGCCGAGGTGCGCTGCACCCAGCGGCGGGTGGCCGAGCTGCTGCGCACCGGCCGGCACCCCGAGCCGAGCGGGGAGTGGCCGGCCCTGCCCTGGCCGCCGTTCTGAGCACACTGTCGCCCTCCGGGCTCCCACCGCGGCCAGGTGCCGTCCCCCCGTTGCGCAGAGCCGGCCCCTTCGCCGCCTCGGGAGGCCTCCGGCCCCCGCTCGGCGGCTCGCCTCGCAGGGCGGCTCACTACCCTCCGGCGCATGCATCGCAGCCGGCTGTCGATCCTCCTGCTCGACCTCCCGCCGGAGCACCACGCCGCCGGCACCGCCTTCTGGGCCGGCGCCACCGGGCGCACCGCGCAGCCCGATCCCGCCGACGAGAAGTGGGCGTCCCTGGGCTCGTTCGCCGACGGCTGGCACGTGGAGGTCCAGCGGACGGGCGAGGGCACGCCGCCGCGCTGGCACGTCGACGTCGAGACCGACGACATCCCCGCCGAGGTGGCCCGGCTCGAGGCCCTGGGCGCCACCCGGCACCGCGACATGGGCCGGTTCTGGCAGATGCTCGACCCGGCCGGGCTGGTGTTCTGCGTCGTCGGCGTCCAGACAGGCGAAGAGTTCGACCGCCACGCGGTGACCTGGCCGTGAGCCGGAGGCGCCGGCCCCTCAGTCCAGCTTCACGAGGTCGATCATCGCGGCCGCCTGGAGGCCGTCGCCGTCGACGGTGAGCACCTCCAGCGGCACCCGGCGCCACACGGCCAGGAGCAGGTCACCGGCCGTTCCCGTGAGCGCGGCGATCGGGAAGGGCTTCGTGCCGGGGAAGAGGGTGCGCTCGGCATCGGCGTCCACCGCGTGCAGGACTACGGGGTGGGCCTGCTCGGGCGGGCCGTCGGGGAGGGCGCCGGGAACCATGACCTCCAGCCACTCGTCCAGGCCGTCCATCGCCACCGCGGTGGGCACCGGGCGCACGTCGCCGAGCACCTGCTCGACGTCGACGGTGTGCACGGTGGCCTCCTGCAGCTGCCGGCGCAGGACGAACGCCACGTCCTTCTGCGGCGCCCAGGTCCACACGCGCTCCGCGGGGTCGGCCCCGGCCAGCGCCGTCTCCAGCTCCGCGCTCTGCGCCGCCACGTACCCCAGCAGCTCGTCGTCCTCGATCCGTCGCGGCTGGGGGTAGGCCGAGGGGTCCTGGGCACGCGTGCGCACCACCCACGCCCAGAAGTGCTGCACCTCGCCCAGGTGCCGCACCAGGTCGGCGAGCGTCCAGCCGGGGCACCCGGGCACGGGCGCCTGCCACCCGCGGTCCAGGAGCGCCTCGGCCGCGGCGTCGGCGAACCGGGCGTCGACCCGCCGCAGGGCCGGGAGGTACTCGGACAGCTGCATCGCTCCTCCTCGTGGGCCGCTGCGGTGCGCACCCGGCCCTCCGACGTGATGACCCGCACGGACGTGCGGGCGGGGTGCCGTCGGACCACGCCTCTAGGCTCGTGCCGTGCTCTCCTGGCCCGCCCCGCTGCTGCCGACCCTGCCCGGCACCGGCCCCGTCCTCAAGGTCTACGACACCGCCCGCGGCGAGATCGTGGCGACGACGCCGGACCGGACGGCGCGGATGTACGTCTGCGGCATCACCCCCTACGACGCCACGCACCTCGGCCACGCCGCCACCTACCTGGCCTTCGACCTCGTCAACCGGGTGTGGCGGGACGCGGGGCACGCCGTCCACTACGTGCAGAACGTGACCGACATCGACGACCCGTTGCTCGATCGCGCCGAGCGCGACGGCGAGGACTGGATCGTCCTGGCCATGCGCGAGACGGCCCTGTTCCGGGAGGACATGACGGCGCTGCGCGTGCTGCCGCCCGAGGACTACGTGGGTGCCGTCGAGTCGATCCCGCGGATCGTGGCGCACGTCGAGCGGCTGCTCGACGAGGGGCTGGCCTACGTGCTCGACGACGGCACCGGCGACATCTACCACGACGTCGCCCAGGCGCCCGGGTTCGGGACGGAGTCCGGCTACGACGAGGCCACGATGCTGGCGTACTCCGCCGAGCGCGGCGGCGACCCCGACCGGGCAGGCAAGCGCAACCGGCTGGACCCCATGCTGTGGCGTGGCGAGCGCGCCGGAGAGCCGGCGTGGCCCGGCCCGCACGGCCGGCGGGGCCGCCCCGGCTGGCACATCGAGTGCGCCACGATCGCCCTGGACACCATCGGCATGGGCTTCGACGTCCAGGGCGGGGGCAGCGACCTCGTCTTCCCGCACCACGAGTTCTCCGCCGTGCACGCCGAGGCGCTCACCGCCACCAAGCCGTTCGCCCGGGCCTACGTGCACGCGGCGATGATCGGCCTGGACGGCGAGAAGATGAGCAAGAGCCGGGGCAACCTGGTGTTCGTCTCCAAGCTGCGGGGGGAGGGCGTGGACCCCATGGCGATCCGGCTGGCGCTCCTCTCGGGCCACTACCGCACCGATCGGACCTGGACCGGCGACCTCCTCGCCGAGGCCCAGGAGCGGCTGGCGACGTGGCGGCAGGCGGTCGGGCGCGAGGCGGGCGCCCCCGCGGGGCCGGTGCTGCACGGGCTGCGCGAGCGGCTCGCCGACGACCTCGACAGCCCGGGTGCGATCGCGCTGGTCGACGCCTGGGCCGCCCGCACCCTGGCCGGCGGGGACGACCTGGAGGAGCACGCGCCGCAGGTGGTGAGCGACGCCGTCGACGCGCTCCTGGGCGTCGATCTGCAGGAGGCCTGATGACCAGCGCGCCCGGCGGATCCTTCCGGCTGACCGACCGGGCGGCCCGCCAGCGGGCCGAGGAGCAGCTCGCGCCCGCCGCGACCCGGGCGTCGGCCACCCGCGGCCGGGCCCGCCCGGAGCCGGAGGACGCCCTGCGCACCGCTTTCGAGCGCGACCGCGACCGGATCCTGCACGCCAAGGCCTTCCGCCGGCTCAAGCACAAGACGCAGGTCTTCCTCCACCCTGACGGCGACCACTTCGTCACCCGGCTCACGCACACGCTGCAGGTGACGCAGGTGGCGCGCTCGCTGGCCCGGGCGCTGGGGCTCAACGAGACGCTCGCCGAGGCGATCGCGCTCGGCCACGACGTCGGGCACTCGCCGTTCGGCCACATCGGCGAGGACGCCTTCGACCCCTACGTCCCCGGCGGGTGGCACCACGCCGCGCAGGGGGTGCGGATCGTCGAGGTGCTCGAGGACCTCAACCTCACGTGGGAGGTGCGCGACGGCATCCGCGCGCACAGCTGGAAGATCGACCCGCCGCCGGCCACCCGCGAGGCGGAGTGCGTGCGGTACGCCGACCGGATCGGCTACCTGTCCCACGACGCCCTGGATGCCGTGAGGGCGGGGGTGATCCGCGTCGCCGACCTGCCCTCGCGCGCCCTCGCCGTCTTCGGGCAGCCGGGCAGCGAGATGGTCGGCGCGATGATCGACGCCGTCGTCGAGGGCTCGCTGGCCGACGGCGGCCGCGTCGTCATGACGCCGGAGCCGCTCGCGGCGATGCACGAACTGCGGGACTTCCTGTTCGCCCGCGTCTACGCCTCCGACGTCGCCGCCGGGCAGAAGCACCTCGCGATCGACGTCATCCGCCGGCTGGTCGACCACCACCTGGCGCACCCGGAGCTGATCCCGGCCAGCTACCGCGACACCGAGGCCGACCCGCTCACCCAGGTCGTGGACTACGTCTCCGGGATGACCGACCGGTACGCCCTCGCCACGCACGACCGGCTCTTCGATGCCGACGCCTCGGCCCAGATGCGACCGCTGCTGCATGGCGAGCCTCCGGACCGCACCGCGACCAACGGCCGTCCCGGCTGCCGCTGAGCCCCACCGTCGCGACGACGCCGACCCCCTCCGGGGCCCACTCGCCGCGACCATGCCGAGCGGGGTCAGGCGCCGCCGGCGGGGCCTCCGCGGCGGCGGAGGTAGCGCTCGAACTCGCGGGCGATCTGGTCGCCGTTGGCCTGCGAGAGGTCGACCTCGGTGGCGCGCTCCTCCAGCGAGCGCACGTACTCGACCACCTCGGCGTCCTCGCTGGCCATCTCGTCGACCGTCTTCACCCAGTCCTCGGCCTGCTGCGGCAGCACGCCGAGCGGCACGGTGACCTCCAGGACCTCCTCGACCCGCTGGAGGAGCGCGACGGTGGCCCGGGGCGACGGCGGCTGCGACACGTAGTGCGGGACGGCGGCCCAGAAGCTGATCGCCGGGAGGCCGGCCTGCACGCAGGCGTCCTGGAACACGCCCAGGATGCCGGTCGGGCCCTCGTAGCGGGAGGTCTCCAGCCCGTACGCGCGGGCCGACTCGCCGTCGTAGGCGGAGCCGGTGACGGGGGTGGGCCGGGTGTGCGGGGTGTCGGCGAGCAGCGCGCCGAGGGCGACGACGATCGAGGCGTCGAGCTCGTCGAGGATCTCCAGCAGCTCCTCGCAGAAGCTGCGCCAGCGCATGTTCGGCTCGATGCCGCGGATCAGCACGACGTCGCGGTCCAGCCCCTCGGGCCGGGCCACCGAGATGCGGGTGGTCGGCCACTCGATGCGCCGGCTCACCCCGCCCACCAGCGAGACCGTGGGCCGGTTGACCTGGAAGTCGTAGTAGTCCTCGGGGTCCAGTGCCGCCAGCGGCTTCGCGTCCCAGATCAGCTCGAGGTGCTCGACGGCCCCCGTCGCGGCGTCGCCGGCGTCGTTCCAGCCCTCGAACGCCACCACGACCACCGGGTCGGTGAGCTGCGGCAGGTCATCTGCGTCGGGCTTCGGATCGATCACCTCTGCCAGCCTACGTCGATCCCGCCGTCCCGCCCGGCGCACGCCCGCGGTTCTCCCACCGTCGGGTTGCCCGGTCCCCGACGCCCGCTGCAGCTGGGGGGACCCGGGTGCGAGAATGGGCGCCGACATCGGGAACGCCCAGGCCTGGGCCAGCCCGCCGGGGTGACGGAGCGCGAGGCCCGCACGCCCATCGAGCAGAACCACTGGGGATCACCGTGTCCGAGTCACCCGACCTCCGCCCCGATGCCACAGCGGCGCTCACCGCCCTGATGCAGCAGCGGATCCTGGTGCTCGACGGCGCCATGGGGACGGCCATCCAGCGGGACCGCCCCGACGAGGCGGGCTACCGCGGCGAGCGCTTCGCCGACTGGCCGAGCGACGTCCAGGGCAACAACGACCTGCTCAGCATCACGCAGCCGGAGATCATCGCCGGCATCCACCGCGAGTACCTCGAGGCCGGCGCGGACCTGATCGAGACCAACACCTTCAACGCGACGTCGATCTCGCTGGCCGACTACGGCATGCAGGAGCTGGCCTACGAGCTGAACCTGGCCTCGGCCCGGCTGGCCCGCCGCGAGGCCGACGCGATGGCCGCCCGCACTCCCGGGAGGCCGCGCTTCGTCGCCGGAGCGATCGGCCCCACCAGCCGGACCGCCTCGATCTCCCCGGACGTCAACGACCCGGGGGCCCGCAACGTCAGCTTCGACGAGCTCGTCGAGGCCTACCTCGAGCAGGCGGACGGCCTGGTCGACGGTGGGGTCGACGCCCTGCTGATCGAGACGATCTTCGACACGCTCAACGCCAAGGCGGCGATCTTCGCGCTCGAGACGCTGTTCGAGCAGCGCGGCCGCCGCTGGCCGGTCCTGATCTCCGGCACGATCACCGACGCCTCCGGGCGCACCCTGTCCGGGCAGGTCACCGAGGCCTTCTGGAACTCCGTCCGGCACGTGCGGCCGCTCCTGGTCGGGCTGAACTGCGCGCTCGGGGCGAAGGAGATGCGGCCCTACGTCGCCGAGCTCTCGCGGGTCGCCGACACGTTCGTCTCCTGCTACCCGAACGCCGGCCTGCCCAACGCCTTCGGCGAGTACGACGAGTCGCCGGAGGAGACGGCGGCGATCGTCGCCGAGTTCGCCGAGTCCGGATTCGTGAACCTCGTGGGCGGCTGCTGCGGCACCACGCCGGCGCACATCGCGGCGATCGCCCGGTCGGTGGAGGGAGCGTCGCCCCGCACCCCGGCGCAGCCCCGCCCGGCGCTGCGGCTGTCCGGCCTCGAGCCGCTCGCGGTCAGCGAGGAGTCGCTGTTCGTCAACGTCGGCGAACGCACCAACATCACCGGGTCCGCGCGTTTCCGGAACCTCGTCAAGGCCGGCGACTACCCGGCCGCGCTCGCCGTCGCCCGCCAGCAGGTGGAGGCGGGCGCGCAGGTCATCGACGTCAACATGGACGAGGGGATGATGGACGGCGTCGAGGCGATGGACCGCTTCACCAAGCTGATCGCCGCCGAGCCCGACATCTGCCGCGTGCCCACGATGATCGACTCCTCCAAGTGGGAGGTGATCGAGGCAGGGCTGAAGAACGTCCAGGGCAAGGCGATCGTCAACTCCATCTCGCTGAAGAACGGCGAGGAGGAGTTCGTCCACCAGGCCACGCTCTGCCGGAGGTACGGGTCGGCCGCCGTGGTCATGGCCTTCGACGAGCAGGGCCAGGCCGACACCCTCGAGCGGCGCATCGAGATCTGCCGCCGCGCCTACGACGTCCTCACCACGCGGGTGGGCTTCCCGGCCGAGGACATCATCTTCGACCCGAACGTCTTCGCCGTCGCCACGGGGATCGAGGAGCACGCGAACTACGGCGTCGACTTCATCGAGGCGACGCGCTGGATCAAGCGGAACCTGCCCGGCGCGCTGGTCTCCGGCGGCGTCTCGAACGTCTCGTTCTCCTTCCGGGGCAACAACCGCGTCCGCGAGGCGATCCACGCGGTCTTCCTCTTCCACGCCATCAGGGCCGGCATGGACATGGGGATCGTCAACGCCGGAGCCCTCGAGGTCTACGACGAGGTGCCGGCGGAGCTGCGGGAGCGGATCGAGGACGTCGTCCTCAACCGGCGCCCGGACGCCACCGAGCGGCTGCTGGAGATCGCCGGCGACTACGCCGGGGACGGCGGGGCCCGCGAGGTCGCCACCGAGGAGTGGCGGGCCCTGCCGGTGGGGGAGCGGATCACCCACGCGCTCGTGAAGGGCATCGACGCGCACGTCGAGGACGACACCGAGGAGCTGCGCCGGGAGATCGCCGCGCGCGGTGGGCGGCCCATCGAGGTCATCGAGGGTCCGCTGATGGACGGGATGAACGTCGTCGGCGACCTGTTCGGCGCCGGGAAGATGTTCCTGCCGCAGGTGGTGAAGTCCGCGCGGGTGATGAAGAAGGCCGTCGCCTACCTCATCCCGTTCATCGAGGCGGAGAAGCAGCCCGGCGACGCCGAGCGCAGCAACGGCAAGGTGGTCATGGCCACCGTGAAGGGCGACGTCCACGACATCGGCAAGAACATCGTGGGCGTCGTCCTGCAGTGCAACAACTACGACGTCGTCGACCTCGGGGTCATGGTGCCGGGGCAGCGGATCCTGGACGCCGCCAAGGAGGAGGGCGCCGACATCATCGGGCTCTCCGGGCTGATCACGCCCTCGCTGGACGAGATGGTCGGCCTCGCCTCGGAGATGGAGCGGCAGGGCTTCGAGATCCCGCTGCTCATCGGGGGCGCCACGACCTCGCGGGCGCACACGGCCGTGAAGGTGGCGCAGAAGTACCACGGCCCGGTGATCTGGGTGAAGGACGCCTCCCGGTCGGTCCCCGTGGTCGCCGCGCTGCTGTCGGACGAGCAGCGGCCCGGCCTGCTGGCCGAGACCGAGGCCGACTACGCGGCCCTGCGGGAGCGGCACGCCGCCCGGCAGGACAGCCGGACCCTGCTGCCGCTGGCGCAGGCACGGGCGAAGGCGACCCCGGTGGACTGGAGCGGCTACACCCCGCCGCGGCCGCGGATGCTCCTCCAGCAGGCGAAGGACGTCTGCGACGGCCCCACCTGCGACCACCGGCACGGGCACGCCACGCAGTTCGTGAAGACCTTCCCCGACTACCCGCTGGCCGAGCTGCGGGAGTACATCGACTGGCAGCCGTTCTTCAACGCCTGGGAGATGCGCGGGCGGTTCCCCGACATCCTGCACAACCCGGCGACCGGTGAGGCGGCCCGGCGGCTGTACGAGGACGCGCAGGCGATGCTCGACCGGATCGTGGCGGAGCGGTGGCTGCGGGCCAGCGGCGTCTTCGGGTTGTTCCCGGCCAACCGGGTCGGGGGCGAGGACATCGAGGTCTACACCGACGAGTCACGCACCGCCGTCCGCGCCACGCTGCACCAGCTGCGGCAGCAGACCGAGGGCCGCGACGGCTCCGCGCGCAAGTCGCTGGCGGACTTCGTGGCGCCCCGGGAGACCGGTCTGCGCGACTACGTCGGCGCCTTCGCGGTGACCGCCGGGCTGGGCTCGGCCGAGCGGGTGGCGGCGTTCAAGAAGGACAACGACGACTACAGCGCGATCATGCTCGAGGCGCTGGCCGACCGGCTGGCCGAGGCGTTCGCCGAGCGGCTGCACCAGCGGGTCCGCCGGGAGTTCTGGGGCTACGCCGCCGACGAGTCGCTGGACAACGAGGCGCTGATCGCGGAGAAGTACCGCGGCATCCGCCCCGCCCCGGGTTACCCGGCGTGCCCGGAGCACACCGAGAAGCTCACCATCTGGGACCTGCTCGACGTCGAGGCCGCCACGGGCATCCAGCTCACCGAGAGCCTGGCCATGTGGCCCGGCGCGGCGGTGAGCGGGCTGTACTTCGCCCACCCGCAGGCGCAGTACTTCGTGCTGGGCCGGGTGGGCCGCGACCAGGTCGAGGACTACGCCGCCCGCAAGGGCTGGACGGTCGCCGAGGCGGAGCGGTGGCTCTCGCCGAACCTCGGTTACCGCACCGAGGACGAGTAAGGACCCCGGCTGAAGGGCCCCCGTCCCCTCACCGGCTGACGACCAGGACGTCGGTCAACTCCGCCGAGTGGCGGCTGGCGAAGGGGTGGGCGCCTGGCTCCGTGGGGGCCAGGAAGGTGGTCAGCGTCCCGCCGGGGACGACGACGTCGAAGGACCCGTCGGCCGCGGTGAGGGTCACCTCCGCGGCGCCGGCGTTGAACACGCTCACCCGGGACCCCGGGGCGACCGGGCCGGCGACGTGGAAGCGCTCGTCGTCGACCAGCACCCCCACCGACAGCTCGCCGTGGTCGTGGCCGGCCATCGGGTCGGCGCTGCCCGCCGGTGCCGTGGCCGACGCGGCGGTGTGCGTGGCGCCCGCCGGGGGAGGGGAGGCCGCGAGCGCGACGGCCAGCGTCACGGTGGCGAGCATCAGCACGACCTCGCCGGCGGCGAACCGGCGGAACTCGCGCCCCTGGCCCGCGCGCAGCAGGGGGAGGGTGTGCCGGCGGTGGTGCAGGCCGAGCACGCCGAGCACGGTCAGCCCGGCGGTCTTGGCCAGCAGCAGGGCGCCGTAGCCGGTGCCCAGCGCCGTCACCGCCGCCTCGGTGCCGCCGAGCAGGAGCACGGCGGAGAGCACCCCGGAGACGGCCGTGGCCAGGAAGCAGCCCAGGGCGAGGCGGCTGAACCGGGACGCGGCCTCGGCCACCGCGGCGCCGCGGCGGGCGTAGGCGAGGAGGGCCAGCAGACCACCGACCCACGCGGCCGCGGCGACGACGTGGATCCCGAGGGTCGTGACGGCGAGCAGCCGGTCCTCCGCCGCCGAGGAGTGGCCGGTGAGCACGACCGGGACGACGAGCGCCGCGCCGGCCACCAGCAGGAGGAGCCCCGCGGCGGGAGCTCCTGCGCTGCGGCGGGCGGCGATGCCGACGAGGCCCGCGAGCGCCGCCACCAGCAGGCCCGCGCGGCCGGCGCCGGTCTCCTCGAGGAAGACCCGCAGCGAGGCCCAGGTCAGCGACGTCGGGGGTGTGCCGACCAGCCGGCTGACGGTGAGCAGCGCGCCGAGGGCGGCCGCTCCGGCCCACGCGAGCGCCCAGGTCGATGCGGCGCGGAGCGCCCGTCGGACCTCCTCGGGCGGGCCGGCCCGCCGGGGCAGCAGGACGGCGGCGAGGAGGAGGGCGCCGACCGTCCCCACCGCCGACACCCGGCCGGCCAGCGTGATCACCGGCAGCCCCCAGCCGACCAGCGGGCCGGCGCCGGGGAGCCCGGAGGGAGCCGGCTCGGGAGCCCCGCCCCCGACGACCAGAGCGCCGAGGAGGAGGGCGGCCAGGCCCGCGGCCGTGAGCCCGACGGCGCGTGGCGGCCGCCACCGGGTGCGTGCGCGGGCGTCGTCGACGGCGACGGCACGCGCGGGCACGGCGAGGCTCACGGACGTCCGCGCAGCCGGCCCGCGACGAGGATGCCGAGCCCGACCAGCACGACGGCGCCGACGGCCACCCACACCCCGCCGGGACCGGCGGCGTCCACGTCGGCGGCCGCCGCCGCGGGCGACGGCGTCGCGGCCTCCGGTGACGGTGCTGCGGGGTCCGGCGTCGGCGCCGCGGGCCCGGCAGAGGACGCGGCCGGGGTCGTCGCCGTGGCCACGGCGAAGTCGAAGGTGCCCGTGAGCGGGTGCCCGTCCGAGGACGTGCTCCGCCAGACGACCTGATAGGTCCCGGCGGGCCGGTCGGCGATGAGGCGCTGGACCACGGAGGTGCCCCGGACCTCCGCGTCCCCTTTGGAGAGGACTGCGCCGTCGGCGTCCGTCACCACGACGAGCGTGCCGAGCGGCAGCGGTTCGCCGGAGAAGACGAGCCCGACCGTGGACGGGGAGGAGTCCACGGTGGCGCCCGCCGCCGGTGTGGTGCCCACCAGCCCGTCGTGGGCGAGCGCGGACGGCGCCGTGGCCAGGAAGAGCACGCCGGTCACCAGGGCCAGCAGCAGCGCCGTGCCCCGCCGGTGGCGGACCTGTCGCGAAGCAGTCATGCCCGTCCTTCGTTCCGAGCCGGGCTTCCGGTTGCCCGGGCCCCACGAGCCTCGGCGAGCACCGACGCGGCGGTCAACCACCACCCCTGTGCCCACGGCCTCCCCAAAACCGGGTGAACCGATCCGGCCCCGGCTCCCGAAGGCAGGACGGACAGCGCGGCCGGGGACCGGTCCGCTGCTCCGGGTCTCCGGACCGGAACCACGGCCGGCGCAGAGGCGCGCCGGCCGGCGCGACGGGTGATCGGCGCTCTCGCCGGCGCCCACCGCCACCACTCCGAACACGAGGAGCACACCTTGCGCAAGGCACTCGCACTCCCGACCGTCGCCCTGGCCGCCGCGGCCTTCCCGCTGCTGGCCGTCTCCACCGCCTCGGCGCACGAGGGGCCGCACAGCTACCAGGCCGACCTCGGCGCCCTCAACCAGTCCGGCGTCCAGGGCACCGGCATGGTGACGCTCGACGGCACCACGGCGACCGTGATGATCGAGGCCTCCGGGCTCCTCGCCGGCGCGCCCCACGCCCAGCACTTCCACATCGGCGCCCAGGGCACCTGCCCGACCGGCGCCGCCGACGAGAACGGTGACGGCTTCGTCAGCGTGACCGAGGGGGCGCCGTTCTACGGCGCCATCGGCTCCTCCCTCACCACCACCGGCGACACCGGTCCGGACAGCGGCCTGGCCATCGACCGCTTCCCGACCGCCGAGGGCGGCTCCGTCAGCTACGAGCGCACCTTCGAGGTGAGCGAGGACGTGCACCAGGCGTTCGAGGACGGCACCGCGGTCCTCGTCGTGCACGGCGTCGACCAGAACGGTTCCGGCACCTACGACGGCGACGTCATGAGCGACCTCGACCCGTCGCTGCCCATGGAGGCGACCGCGCCCGCGGCGTGCGGCACCCTGGCGGTCGCGCAGATGGGCGCCGCGCCCGCCGGTGGCGCCGAGACCGGCGGTGGGAGCACCGTGGGTGCCGAGCAGCAGACGGCCATGGGCGTCGGCGCCCTCGCGCTGACCGGCGCCGCGGTCGCCGGTGGGCTGGCCTACCGGCGTCGGCAGGCCGAGCAGGCCTGATCCGTCCCCGGGCCGCGCGGGAGGATCTCCTCCCGCGCGGCCCGGCCCGCACACCCCGGAGGGAGCCCGCGTGACCGAGCAGAACGGCCGTCGGCCGAGCACCCGCACGTGGACGGCGCTGGCCGTCGGGCTGGCCCTCGTGGCCGTCGTGGCCCTCGCCGTGGCGGTGACCGGGCAGCGGCAGGCCCCGCAGCCGGTGGCGTCGGCCGACGCGTCCGCCACTGCCTCCGCGCCCGCCAGCCCGTCCGCGCCCGCCAGCCCGTCCGCGCCCGCTCCGCCCGGCCCGGGGACCGCGGCCGCGGAGTCGGCAGCCGGGGCCGATGCCGTGGCCGAGCCGGTGGCGGTGAGCATCCCGGCCATCGGGGTGACCAGCGACCTGCTCCGCCTGGGGCTGAACGGCGACGGCACCGTGGAGGTGCCGCCGCTGGAGCCGGACGACCAGGCCGGCTGGTACGAGCGCGGTCCGGCGCCCGGCGCGGTCGGCCCCGCGGTCGTCCTGGGGCACGTGGACTCCGCCGAGCACGGCCCGGGGGTGTTCTTCGACCTCGGCGCGCTGGCAACCGGTGACGAGGTGGAGGTGGCCCGCGCCGACGGGACCGTCGTGGTCTTCGCCGTCGACCGGGTCGAGCGGCACCCGAAAGCCGACTTCCCGACCCTCGAGGTCTACGGCAACACCGACGACGCGCAGCTGCGGCTGATCACCTGCGGTGGGGACTTCGACTCCTCCGTGCGCAGCTACGAGGACAACGTGATCGCCTTCGCCACCCTGGTGCGCACCGAACCGGCCTGATCCCGGCGGCTCGGGACCCGGTGATCCAGCGGCCCGAGGACACCCGGCCGCCACCGGTCACGCAGCCGTGACCAGCACCGCGTCCGGGCTCGTCCGGTGCCACCACTCCGGTGGCACCACTCCGGTAGGGCGCCGCTCCGGCTCCGCCCCCCGGGCTGGGACACTCGGAGCCGCGGACCACCCACCGCGTGGACGGCTGCCCTGCGCGCCGTGCCTCCTCAGCCGGATCACGAAGGAACGTCGCAGCCCTGATGCCGAACGACCTCGCCGCCGTCCTGTTCGACATGGACGGCACGTTGGTGCAGACCGAGGAGTACTGGGGCGAGGCGATGTTCGAGCTCGCCGCCTCGCTGGGCGGGCGCATGTCACCCGAGGCCCGGGCGGCGACGGTGGGGACGAGCATGCGCCGGTCGATGCAGGTCCTCCACGCCGACCTGGGGGTCGTCCGCACGCAGCAGCAGCTGCAGGCCGACGCCCGATGGGTCGAGGACCGGGTCGGCGAGCTGATGGGGCGCGGGATCGCGTGGCGGCCAGGCGCCCGCGAGCTGATCTCGGCCGTCCGTGCCGCGGGGCTGCGGATGGCCCTGGTGACGACGACGCCGCGCCGGCTCGCCGACATCGTCCTGGGCAGCATCGCGGCCGACCTCGGGAACAGCCCGTTCGAGGCCACCGTGTGCGGCGACGAGGTGCCCGCGCGCAAGCCCGACCCGGCGCCGTACCTGCAGGCGGCCGTCGCCCTGGGCGTGGAGCCCGCGGCCTGCGTCGTCGTGGAGGACTCGATGGTGGGCGTCACCTCCGGGCTGGCCGCCGGCATGGCGGTGCTCGGGGTGCCGGCGTTGCAGCCGGTCCCGCCCGCGCCCGGGCTGACCCTGCGCGACACGCTCGCCGGCGTCGGGGTGCGCGAGCTCCTCGAGGTCCTCGCCGCCGGGCGGTCGGCGTTGCTCGCCGGCCGCTGAGCTGGACGAGCGTCAGCCGGGGCTCAGACCGGTGTGACCGGCAGCGTCGTGCGCCAGCCGGCCGCCGCGGCGGCGTCGGCCGGGAACGGCGGGGGAGTGCCCCCGAACGCCGGGCACAGCGCCTGGTGGTCGCACCAACCGCACAGCCGGCTCTTGTTCGGCCGGAACTCGCCGGTGGCGACGGCGCGCTCGATCGCCGACCAGATGGCCAGCAGCGTCCGCTCGAACCGGACCAGCTCCGCCTCCTCCGGGGCGTAGGTGAGCGCGTCGCCGTCGCCGAGGTAGAGCAGTTTGAGCTGGGCGGCGACGACCCCACGGGTGCGCCAGAGGACCAGCGCGTAGAACTTCATCTGGAACAGCGCCTTGGACTCGAACGCCTCGCGGGGCATCGAGCCGGTCTTGTAGTCGACGACCCGCAGCGCGCCGTTCGGGGCGACGTCGAGCCGGTCGACGTAGCCGCGCAGCAGGAGCCCGTCGGGCAGCGTGACCTCGACCAGCTCCTCGCGGCCGGCCGGCTGGATGCGGCGCGGGTCCTCCAGCGTGAAGTACTTCTCGACGAGCTTGCCGGCCGAGGCCAGCCAGGCGGCCACCGACTCCGGGGCGTTCGCGTCGGTCTCGGCGCCCTCCTCCTGCCCGGTCTCGAACAGCTCGGCGATGCCCGGCTCCTCGCGCAGCTCCGCCCAGGCCGGCTCGACCAGCTCCAGCGCGCTCTCGGGGGTGCGCCGCGCGGGGGGCAGGTCGTAGAGCCGCTCCAGCACGGAGTGCACCAGGGTGCCGCGGACGGCGGCCAGGCTCTTGCGCTCGGGCAGCCGGTCGATCGTGCGGAAGCGGTAGAGCAGCGGGCAGGTCTTGAAGTCGGCCGCGCGGCTGGGGGAGAGCGACGGGCGACGCGGTGCCGCCGCCTCGCCGGGCGTCGCCGCGCCCTCGGCGGGCGTGTCGGTTCCCGTGCCGGTCTGCACCATCGCCGTCATGCACCCGAGGCTAGGTGGCGCCTCCGACAGTTCCGAGCGCCCGCGCCGCATCGGCGTCCCGGGTCACACCAGCACCGTCCGTACCCTGGTCGCCCGTGACCAGTGAGCAGGAGCCCGTGACCGACGTCGTCGACGAGGCGCAGCCCGCGCCGGCCGGGACGCCGGAGGACGCGGGGGAGCAGCCGGCCGCCCAGCGGGCCGAGCCCGTGGAGGGCGCGTTCGTCGCGGGGGACCGCGTGCAGCTCACCGACCCCAAGGGACGGCTGCACACCGTCGTCCTGACCCCGGGCAAGCAGTTCCACACCCACCGCGGCGCCATCGAGCACGACGACCTCATCGGCGCGCCCGAGGGCTCCGTCGTGCACTCCACGGCGAACACCGGCTACCTCGCGCTGCGGCCGCTGCTGGCCGACTACGTGCTCTCCATGCCGCGCGGCGCGCAGGTCATCTACCCGAAGGACGCCGCGCAGATCGTCGGCTTCGGCGACGTCGGCCCCGGCATGCGCGTGCTGGAGGCCGGGGCGGGCTCCGGGGCGCTGAGCTGCTCGCTGCTGCGGGCCGTGGGCTCCGAGGGCTCGCTGACCAGCTACGAGCGGCGCGAGGACTTCCTCGACGTGGCCCGGGCCAACGTCGGCGCCTTCTTCGGCGAGGTCCCGGGCAACTGGGACCTGCGGCTGGGCGACCTGGCCGACCACCCGGCCGAGGAGGTCGTCGACCGCGTCGTCCTGGACATGCTGGAGCCGTGGGCGGTGCTGCCCACCGTCGCCGCGGCGCTGCGGCCGGGCGGCGTGCTCGTCGGCTACGTGGCCACCGTGACCCAGCTCTCCACCTACGTGGAGGCGCTGCGCGCGCAGGGCGTCTGGACCGAGCCCTACGCCTGGGAGACCCTCCTGCGGCCGTGGCACGCCGTCGGCCTCGCCGTCCGCCCGGAGCACCGGATGGTCGCCCACACCGCCTTTCTCGTCACCGCCCGCCGGCTCGCCGAGGGCGCCGTCGCACCGATCCGCCAGCGGCGCGCTCAGAAGCACTGAAAGGACCCTCCTGCCCCCCGCCGCTCGCACGCTCGCGGCGGGGCCCTGCAGGAGGGCCGTTCCAGCACGTCCCGAGGCTCGGCGCGGGTCCCTGAAGGGTTGCCGTTCCAGCACGACACGCGGCTTGCCCCGGGATCCTGCGGCGGTGGCGAGGGGTCACGAGGGCGTCACTAGCAGCCCGTCACGACCTCCGCGAGCCCACGGCGAACTGTCCCTCCGCGTGTATAGATTTGCGTCCTGGCTCCCCCGACTGTGCGGAGGTGCGCGATGGGCCTGGGTCCTGACGAGCTGAGGGCGCGGCGCGAGCGTGACGTCGCCTCGCTGCTCAGCCAGATCTCCTACCTCGAGGAAGAGATCGGCCTGCTCCGCCGCAAGGTGGCCGACAGCCCGCGCCAGGTGCGCGCGCTGGAGGAGCGGATCGCCGAGGCCGAGGGGCGTGCGGCCTTCCTCTCCGAGCGCAACGACAAGCTGGCCGGCACCCTGCGCGAGGCCCGCGAGCAGCTGGTCACGCTCAAGGAGGAGGTCGACCGGCTGGGCCAGCCGCCGTCGGGCTACGGCGTCTTCCTCACCTCCTACGACGACGGCACGGTCGACGTGTTCACCGGCGGCCGCAAGCTGCGGGTCTCCGTCTCGCCGAACGTCGAGGTCGAGGGCTTGCGAACCGGCCAGGAGGTCATGCTCAACGAGGCGATGAACGTCGTCGAGGCGCGCGACTTCGAGCGGCAGGGCGACGTCGTCATGCTCAAGGAGCTGCTCGAGCCGGTCGACGGCGTCACGCCGCGCGCGCTGGTCATCGGCCACACCGACGAGGAGCGCGTCGTCTACCTCGCCGACTCGCTCAGCGACCAGCCCCTGCGCGTCGGCGACTCGCTGCTGCTGGAGAGCCGGTCGGGCTACGTCTACGAGCGGATCCCCAAGAGCGAGGTCGAGGAACTCGTCCTCGAAGAGGTCCCCGACATCGACTACGCCGACATCGGTGGGCTCTCGCGGCAGATCGAGCAGATCCGCGACGCCGTCGAGCTGCCCTTCCTGCACGCCGACCTGTTCCGCGAGTTCCAGCTGCGCCCGCCCAAGGGCATCCTGCTGTACGGCCCGCCCGGCTGCGGCAAGACGCTGATCGCCAAGGCGGTCGCCAACTCGCTGGCCAAGAAGGTGGCGGCGGTCAAGGGCGAGGGCGTCAACCAGGCGAAGTCCTACTTCCTCAACATCAAGGGCCCCGAGCTGCTCAACAAGTACGTCGGGGAGACCGAGCGGCACATCCGCCTGGTGTTCCAGCGGGCACGGGAGAAGGCCAGCGAGGGCACGCCGGTCATCGTCTTCTTCGACGAGATGGACTCGATCTTCCGCACCCGCGGCTCCGGCGTCTCCTCCGACGTCGAGTCGACGATCGTCCCGCAGCTGCTCAGCGAGATCGACGGCGTCGAGGGCCTGGAGAACGTCATCGTCATCGGCGCCTCCAACCGCGAGGACATGATCGACCCGGCGATCCTGCGGCCCGGCCGGCTCGACGTGAAGATCAAGATCGAGCGGCCCGACGCCGAGGCGGCGCGTGACATCTTCAGCAAGTACCTGGTGCCCGAACTGCCCCTGCACGCCGACGACCTCGCCGAGCACGGCGGCAACCGCGAGTCGACGATCGCCGGGATGATCCAGCGCACCGTCGAGCGGATGTACACGGAGAGCGAGGAGAACCGCTTCCTCGAGGTCACCTACGCCAACGGTGACAAGGAGGTCCTGTACTTCAAGGACTTCAACTCCGGCGCCATGCTGCAGAACATCGTCGACCGCGCGAAGAAGATGGCGATCAAGGAGCGGCTGGAGACCGGCACCGGCGGGCTCCGCGTCGGCCACCTGATGCAGGCGTGCCTCGACGAGTTCAAGGAGAACGAGGACCTGCCCAACACCACCAACCCCGACGACTGGGCGCGGATCTCGGGCAAGAAGGGCGAGCGGATCGTCTACATCCGCACGCTCATCAGCGGCAAGGGCAACGAGGCCGGGCGCGCCATCGACACGGCGACGAACACCGGCCAGTACCTCTAGCGCCGACGACGGACGGCCCGGCCACCTGCGCGGTGGCCGGGCCGTCCGTCTGCCTGCCGGCAGCCCGTCCGTCGGGGCTCGTCCGTCGGGGCTCGCGACGATCAGGGGACCTGATCGCGGCGTGTCCTCCCTCACCGCACACCGCGAGGACGGACACGTCACGGTGAGGGAGGACGGCGTGAGGAGTCCGGAACCCCGGACGCCGGTCGGGCGGGTCAGCCCAGGGAGAGGACCTGGCCGGGGTAGATGAGCCCCGGGTCGGCGCCGATGACGTCGCGGTTGGCGTCGTACACGGCGCGCCAGTCCAGGCCGGCGGCGGCTGCGATCCGCGAGAGGGTGTCACCGGCCTGGACCGCGTACTGCTGTCCGGCGTCGGCCGGAGCAGGGGTGGGCGCGGGGGCAGCCGGTGCCGGGGCGGGTGCCGGTGCGGCGGCGCTGCCGGCCTTGTCGGCCTCGGTGAGCCCGAGCTTCGCCGAGCAGGCCGGCCATGCGCCCCAGCCCTGCGCCGCGAGGGTCTTCTCGGCGATCGAGATCTGCTGCTCACGCGTCGCCAGGTCGGCCCGCGCGGCGTACTCCAGGCCGCCGAACGCCTCCCAGGTGGGCTGGTAGAACTGCAGGCCGCCGTAGTAGCCGTTGCCGGTGTTGATCGCCCAGTTGCCGCTGCTCTCGCACTGCGCGAGGCGGTCCCAGGTCGCGCCGTCGGCGGCCGCGGCGGTGCCCGTGCCGAGGAACGGGGCGATCAGCGCGGCGCCGGCGACGGCGACACCCGCGGCGCCGCGGCGGAAGGGGCGGGTGGACGGGCGGGGAGTGCTGCGGTTGGTCATGACCCTCTCGAACGGCGGGCGCCCACGCGACCGACCCGCGACGGGGCAGCACGGTCCACCCACGGTGCCGGATCGATGGAGAAGGAGCGCGGCCGCTGGGCGGAGAGGGCGCGCGGCGCGTCCTGAGGGTGCAGCGGATCGGCTCGACGGCCGACATCCGTGCACGACCCCGATGACCGCTCGGTGCGGCCGGGGCGTCACCGAGGCTACGGAAGGGTTCCGGCATCCGCCAGGCCGCGGGCTCGATGCCGGCGCCGGGCCCGCGGACGGGACCGGCCTAGGGTTGGGCCATGAGCGTGCGGCGGGTCATGGGCACCGAGGTCGAGTACGGCATCTCGGTGCCGCGGCAGCCGGGGGCCAACCCGACGACGCTGTCCAGCCTCGTGGTGAACGCATGGGCGGTGGCCGAGGCGCCGACACCCCGTCGTCCCCGGTGGGACTTCGAGGAGGAGTCGCCGCTGCGGGACGCCCGCGGCTTCGACCTGACCCCCGCGCAGGCGCTGGACCACAACGACCTCGACGAGGACTCCGGGATGGCCAACGTCATCCTGACCAACGGCGCCCGGCTCTACGTCGACCACGCCCACCCGGAGTACTCGACGCCTGAGGTCACCACCCCGCGCGACATCGTGCTGTGGGACAAGGCCGGGGAGCGGGTCATGGCCGAGGCCGCCCGTCGCGCCGCGCAGATCCCCGGCACCCACCCCATCCAGCTGTACAAGAACAACACCGACGGCAAGGGCGTCTCCTACGGGGCCCACGAGAACTACCTGATGGACCGCCGGACGCCGTTCATCGACATCATCCGCGGGCTCGTGCCGTTCTTCGTCACCCGCCAGGTGTTCGCGGGGTCCGGCAAGGTCGGCATCGGCGTGGAGAGCCGGACGGCGGGCTTCCAGCTCTCGCAGCGCGCCGACTTCTTCGAGGTCGAGGTCGGCCTGGAGACGACGCTGAAGCGGCCGATCATCAACACCCGCGACGAGCCGCACGCCAACCCCGACGAGTACCGCCGTCTGCACGTGATCATCGGGGACGCCAACCTCGCCGAGCTGTCGACCTACCTCAAGGTCGGGACGACGTCGCTCGTCCTCGCGATGATCGAGGCGCGCGTGCTGCCGCCGGACCTGGCCGTCGAGGAGCCGGTGGCCGAGCTGCAGGCGGTCAGCCACGACCCCTCGCTCACCCACCGGGTGCGGCTGCGCGACGGCCGGCGGCTGACCGCGATCGAGGTGCAGCGGCTGTACCTCGAGCGGGCCGAGCGCTTCGTCGAGACCCGCGGGGAGCGCGACGAGCAGACCGACGACGTGCTGCGCCAGTGGGCCGCGGTCCTCGACGACCTCGAGGCGGACCCGATGCGGCTGGCAGACCGGCTGGACTGGCCGGCGAAGCTCCGCCTGCTGGAGGGCTACCGCTCGCGCGACGGCCTGGAGTGGAACGACTCGCGGATGCAGCTGGTCGACCTGCAGTACTCCGACGTCCGGCCGGACAAGGGGCTGTACAACCGGCTGGTCGCGCGCGGTGCCATGAAGCGCCTGGTCACCGACGAGGAGGTGACCCGGGCCATGGTGATGCCCCCCTCGGACACCCGCGCGTTCTTCCGCGGCGAGTGCCTGCGCCGCTTCCCCGCGCAGATCGCCGCGGCCTCCTGGGACTCGGTCGTCTTCGACCTGGGCCGGGAGAACCTGGTCCGCATCCCGACGATGGAGCCGTTGCGCGGCACGCGGGAGCACGTGGGCGCGTTGTTCGAGGCCTCGGCGACGGCCCAGGAGCTCGTCGACACGATCACCGGCCCCTGACCGGTCGTCCACAGTCCGGGGAGCCGTCCACCGGTCCCGGTCGGCGGACGCCGGATGTCGGTGCCGGCGGGTAGTTTCCTGACCAGCACCAGCCACTTGACGGACCGGAGGGCAGCATGGCCACCAGGGACACCGGCGGGCAGCAGAAGGCGACGCGGTCGCGCGAGGAGAACGAGGAGATCGAGGCCTCGGTCGACTCCGACGTCGCCGAGCGCCACGAGAAGATGTCCGAGGACGTCGATTCTTTGCTGGACGAGATCGACGACGTATTGGAAGAGAATTCCGAGGAATTCGTCCGCTCTTATGTGCAAAAAGGGGGCCAATAGGCCTCTCTCGCAGGAATGCTGAATGGCCAACGAGAAGTTCTGCCGGGATTGCGGTGAGCTGAGACCGGTCGCCGAATTCACACGTGACCGCCGGAGGGCGGACGGCCTCAGCTTCTACTGCAAGTTGCACGCCCGGCGCCGGCTCTTGGCCTCGAAGGACGCCCGACAGGGGCCGCCGAAGCGTCGCCACCGCCGTGAAGTCGACGTGCCGGAGGGGTCCAAGTGGTGCCCGGACTGCGGAGTGGTCAAGCCGGTCGCTGACTTCGTCCGCAATGCCACCCAGCCGTCCGGGCGAGCGCCCTACTGCAAGCCCTGCCACAACGCGCGCGGCGAACGCTCGAAGGAGAGGGTCGGCGGTGCACGGACCTATCACCTCAAGCGGCGTTACGGCATCACCGCCGCAGAAGCCGACGTCATGCTCGAGGAGCAGAACGGCGTGTGCGCCATCTGCCGTGCGGCGCCGGCCCAGCATGTCGACCACGACCACGCCACCGGCGCGATCCGGGCGCTGCTGTGCTTCAACTGCAACGGCGGGCTCGGTCAGTTCCGGGACGACCCCTGGCTGATGCGCATGGCCGCCTTCTACGTGGAGCACCACATGCAGCAGCAGGCGATCGCCGTGCTCCAGGCTGCCGGCGCCGAGGACCCGGACGGCCAAGCCGACGTCAGTGGCCGCCGGTAGGGTCCCTGGGGACGTCCGGGACCGCATCCGAGCACTACGGCGCGGCGCCCGGCAGAGCAGCGGTGCACGCCGGCGGGAGCAGGCGGGAGAGGCGGATGGGTGAACGAGTCGTCAGCTGGCCGGAGCGGGTTCCCGCCCGCCTACCTGGACCGGGTGGGTTCCTCGTTCACCGACTTCCTGGCCGCCTCGTCTCCCGACCTGCTCCCGGGCCGCCGGCCGGTCCCGCAGCTGCCCGTGGGTGACATCGCGCCGCACGGCACCACGATCGTCGCCGCCACCTACGAGGGCGGCGTGCTCATGGGCGGCGACCGCCGGGCCACCATGGGCAACTACATCTCCAGCCGCGACATCGAGAAGGTCTACCCGGCCGACTCCTACAGCGTCATCGGCATCGCGGGTGCGGCGGGCATCGCCATCGAGATGGTCAAGCTCTACCAGGTCGAGCTCGAGCACTACGAGAAGATCGAGGGGCTCACCATGTCCCTCGACGGCAAGGCCAACCGGCTCGCCCAGATGATCCGCGGCAACCTCGGCGCGGCGCTGCAGGGGCTCGCCGTCGTCCCGCTGTTCGCCGGTTTCGACCTCGACGCCGCCCCGGGCGCGCTCCCGGGCCGCATCTTCAGCTACGACGTCACCGGTGGGAACTACGAGGAGCGCGGCTACGCGGCCGTCGGCTCGGGCTCGCTGTTCGCGCGCAACAGCCTCAAGAAGACCTGGCGCCAGGGCCTGGACGCGGCGGCGGCCACCCGCACCGTCGTCGAGGCGCTCTACGACGCCGCCGACGACGACTCCGCCACCGGCGGCCCCGACCCGGTCCGGCGGCTCTACCCGATCGTCTACCGGGTGGACGCCGAGGGCGCGATCCGGCTCACCGACGCCGAGATCGCCGCCGTCGCCGACGCCATCGTCACCGAGCGCGCCGCCGCCGAGCGCGAGAACTCCGCCGGGGAGGCCTGAGCCATGACCATGCCGTACTACGCCTCCGCCGAGCAGGTCATGCGCGACCGCTCGGAGTACGCCCGCAAGGGCATCTCCCGCGGTCGCAGCGTCGCCGTGCTCACCTACGCCGACGGCGTCCTGCTCATCGCCGAGAACCCCAGCTCCACGCTGCACAAGATCGGCGAGATCTACGACCGCATCGGCTTCGCCGCGGTGGGCCGCTACAGCGAGTTCGAGAGCCTGCGGGTCGCCGGCGTCCGCCTCGCCGACGTCCGCGGCTACTCCTACAACCGGCGCGACGTCACCGGCCGGGTGATCGCCAACGCCTACGCCCAGACCCTCGGCGCGATCTTCACCGAGCAGATGAAGCCCTACGAGGTCGAGCTGTGCGTCGCCGAGGTCGGCGAGACCCCCGAGCACGACCAGCTCTACCGCCTCACCTTCGACGGCTCGGTCGTCGACGAGCCCGACTTCGTCGTGATGGGCGGGCAGGCCGAGGCCGTCACGGCCCACCTGCGCGAGAACTTCCACCCCGGCATGGGGCTGGCCGACGCGCTGCGGGTCGGGGTCGACGCGCTCTCCGCCGTCAGCCCGGCCACCGCCGGGGCCGGCGACGGCGGGCCGACGCGGCTGACCGCGCACCAGCTCGAGGTCGCCGTCCTCGACCGCCGGCGGCCCAAGCGGGCGTTCCGACGGATCGTGGGCGCCGCCCTGCACAGCGTGCTCGGCGACGGCGAGACCGGCGACGGCGGGACCCCCACCTCGGGTCACGTGCCGAGCCACCCGGCACCCGGCACGCCCGCGGGGCTCGGCGACCCGGCCGCCCCCGACACCGCCGGCGGCGTCACCGACACCGGTGAGGGGCACCCGCAGACCGAGGGCTGACCCGCTCCGGCGGGGTAGGGGAGGGGCATGCCCCACTACGACCTCAACGACGACGCGTTCGCCCAGGCGAAGAAGCTCATCGACCGGGGGGACGTGGACGACCGGACCGAGTGGTCCGACGCTGCGCCCTCCGCCGACGACGGGAACGCCGAGATCGAGGCGCACGGCTGGACGGGTTACGCGGCCTGGCACCTCGCCGTCGACCCGGACGCCGGCGAGGAGACCAAGAAGCGCTACCACTTCCCGTACGGCGACTTCTCGAAGGTGAACCGGGCGGCGCTGATCCACGGCAAGCAGCGGGCGTCGCAGAACGGGCACGACGAGATCGAGCGCGCGTTCGACGACCTGCTGCAGCGGCTCGACGCGAAGCGGTAGCGGCCCGCCGGTCCGGCGGTGGGCCGCTGTCGCTCCCGGCGCCTAGTCTCGGAGCGTGGACCGACGGATCTTCGGGATCGAGACCGAGTACGGCGTCACGTGCACCTTCAAGGGGCAGCGCCGCCTCTCGCCGGACGAGGTCGCCCGGTACCTGTTCCGGCGCGTGGTGTCGTGGGGGCGCAGCTCCAACGTCTTCCTGCGCAACGGCTCCCGGCTCTACCTCGACGTCGGCAGCCACCCCGAGTACGCGACGGCCGAGTGCGACGACCTCTCCGAGCTGGTCGTCCACGACAAGGCCGGCGAGCGGATCCTCGAGGGCCTGCTCGTCGACGCCGAGCAGCGGCTGGCCGAGGAGGGCGTCACCGGCGACATCTACCTGTTCAAGAACAACACCGACTCCGCGGGCAACAGCTACGGCTGCCACGAGAACTACCTCGTCGGCCGGCACGGGGAGTTCGGCCGGCTCGCCGACGTCCTGATCCCGTTCCTGGTCAGCCGGCAGATCGTCGTCGGCGCCGGCAAGGTGCTGCAGACCCCGCGGGGCGCCCTGTACTGCGTCAGCCAGCGCGCCGAGCACATCTGGGAGGGCGTGTCGTCGGCGACCACGCGCTCCCGGCCGATCATCAACACCCGCGACGAGCCGCACGCCGACGCGGAGCGCTACCGGCGGCTGCACGTCATCGTCGGCGACTCGAACATGAGCGAGACGACGACGCTGCTCAAGGTCACCATGACCGACCTCGTGCTGCGCATGATCGAGGCCGGCACCCCGATCCGGGACATGACGCTGGAGAACCCGATCCGGGCCATCCGCGAGATCAGCCACGACATGACCGGACGCCGCAAGGTGCGGCTGGCCGGCGGCCGCGAGATGTCGGCCCTGGAGATCCAGTCGGAGTACCACAGCCGGGCCATGGAGTTCGTCGACCGCGAGGGCTGCACCCCGGTCCACCGGCAGATGCTCGAACTGTGGGGCCGGGTGCTCAAGGCCGTCGACAGCGAGGACCTCGGTCTCATCGACCGGGAGATCGACTGGGCGATCAAGTACAGCCTGCTGGAGCGCTACCGGGCCAAGCGGGACCTCCCGCTCTCCTCGCCGCGCATCGCGCAGATGGACCTCGCCTACCACGACATCAGCCGCACCCGCGGGCTGTACTACCTGCTCGAGCGCGCCGGCCAGGTCGACCGCGTGGCCCACGAGCCGCGCATCTTCGAGGCCAAGAGCGTCCCGCCGCAGACCACCCGCGCCCGCCTGCGGGGCGAGTTCATCCGCAAGGCCCAGGAGAAGCGCCGCGACTTCACCGTCGACTGGGTGCACCTCAAGCTCAACGACCAGGCCCAGCGCACCGTGCTGTGCAAGGACCCGTTCAAGGCCGTGGACGAGCGCGTCGAGAAGCTCATCGCCTCCATGTGATCTGGCGCGCCGAGTGGGCCCGGAGGGTCCGCGCAGGCGCGACAGGGAGACGCCCTGCGAGGGACGTGCTGCGACGCGGGGGCCGGAGGCTCCCCGGCGCGGCACGTCGGCTGGGCTCAGCGCAGCGGGGGGACGGCTCGTGGCCGCGGTGTCAGCCGGAGGCTGACGAAGCGAGGGGTGCTTGCAGGGCGGCGTAGCGGCCGGCTGCCGCGGCCGCCAGGAAGTAGGCGCGCTCCTCCGGGTAGCCGCGGCCCATCGTCCGCAGCGGCACCGGCGAGAGCCCCAGTGCCGCGTCCAGCCCGTCGGTGTCCACCCAGACGACGGTGTTGCGCTCGGGCTGGCCCGCGAGGTCCTCGTCCACCTGCCCGCCCATCTCGGACGAGAGCCCGCGCGGCGCCACCAGCGCCACCCCGCCCAGCGCCACCCGCCCGAAGGCGGTCAGCGAGTGGTGGGAGACCCCGCGGTGCCGTGGGCGGGGGTCGGCGTCGGAGATGCGCAGCGCTCCGACCGGCACCCCGCCCAGCACGCTGACGGCGTTGCAGGCCTCACCGGCGGCCACCCCGGAGAAGCCCCACGGCGTCCCCGTCCCCAGGTTCCCGGGCCCCTGGGTGACGATCGCCAGGTCGGCGCGGAGCACGTGCCGGGCCGCCAGCAGCCCGGTGTGCAGGGTGACCGCCTCCAGGTCGCCGCCGTAGGCCTGCCCCACCGTGACGACGCCGGCCAGCGAGGGCTTGAGCGCCCCCACGGTGCGGGAGAACGCCGCCGGCAGCGCCCCGCCGTCGGTCATCACGTAGGCGACCCTGAGGTCGGGGTCGGTGGCGAGCATCCCGATGAGGATCGCCGGCAGCGCCGAGTGCAGGTCGGCCACCACGACCGGCATCCCGCCGAGGTCGTCGGCGTCGGCGATCGTCGCGTGGTGCTCGGTCTCCTGCTCGTCGACGCCCTGCACCATCACCTGCAGCGGCGTGTACCGGGCCTTCACCAGGTGCCCGGGGCCCTCGGGGTCCGGCGGCAGCCGGTCGGGGACGGCGACCACCAGCGCGTAGCCCCCGGTACCCAGGCCCCGCGCCAGGGCGGTGGTGTTCAGCAGCACGTCGTCGCCCACCTCGGGGACGCCGACCAGCGAGGGGTGGGCCAGTGCGCGGAGCTCGCCCTCACCGCCCACCTCGACGGTCAGCTCCAGCGCGTCGGGCCAGGACCGGCCGGTCGCGGTGACCCGGCCGCGCCGCCAGCGGATCCGGGACGCGGGCGCGGAGGCAGCAGCACGGGTCATACCGGCAGGCTATCCAGCGGGCCGCGGACCGGCCGGGCGGCGACGGGGCGCCGGCGGGCTGACTAGCCTGAGGGCCATGGCGGCCAAGCGGGCGGAACGACTGGTCAACCTGGTCATCGCGCTCCTGAGCACGCGCCAGTACGTGACGGCGGCGCGCATCCGCGCCACCGTGCCGGGCTACGAGGCCGACGACGGCACGGACCGGGCCGACGAGGCGTTCAAGCGCATGTTCGAGCGCGACAAGGCCGAGCTCCGCGAGATGGGGGTGCCCCTGGAGACCGGGCGCACCAGTGTCTTCGACACCGAGGACGGCTACCGCATCGCCCGGGCCGACTACGAGCTCCCCGAGATCCACCTGACCGGGGAGGAGGCAGCTGCCGTGGGCCTGGCGCTGCGGCTCTGGGAGTCCGCGCAGCTCGCCGGCGCCGCGCAGGGCGCCCTGGTCAAGCTCCGGGCGGCCGGGGTCGACGTCGACTCCTCCCGCGCGTTGCCGATCAAGCACCGGCTGGACCGCGGCGAGGCGGCGTTCGAGCCCTGCTACGCCGCCGCCCGCGACCGGCGCCGTCTCCAGTTCGACTACCGGCGCCCCGACGAGGACACCGCCGTCCGCCGGGACGTCCAGCCCTGGGGCGTCGTCGCCTGGCACGGCCGCTGGTACATGGTCGGCCAGGACCTCGACCGCCAGGCGCCGCGCGTGTTCCGGCTCTCCCGCGTGGTCGGCACCCCGAAGGCCGTCGGGCCGGCGGGCGCCTTCGAACCGCCGGCCGACCTGGACCTGACCGCGGTCGTCGCCGGCCAGCAGGTGCAGGGGGAGGAGCACCTGGTGGTCGTCCGGGCACGCCCGGGCACGGCCGTGGGGCTGCGCCGGCACGCCACCTCCCTCGGCCCGGCCGACGACGGCACCGGCCAGGTGGAGGACCGGCTGCAGCTGCGCACCACCGAGCCCTGGGCGCTCGCCGACCAGATCGCCGCCTACGGCGCGGACGTCGTCGTCGAGGCCCCGACCACGATGCGGGAGGCCGTGATCGCCCGGCTGACCCGCCTGGCCGCCATGGAGGTGCACGCGTGACCGCCGGCGGGACCACCGACCGGATGACCCGGCTGCTGGCCCTCGTCCCGTACCTCACCGCCCGCCCCGAGGGGGTGCCGCTGGCCGAGGCCGCCCGCGACTTCGGCGTCCCCGAGCGGCAGCTGCAGCGCGACCTCGAACTGCTGTGGATGTGCGGGCTGCCCGGCTACGGCCCGGGCGACCTGATCGACGTCGCCTTCGAGGGCGACCGGGTGCGGGTCACCTTCGACGCCGGCATGGTGCGGCCGCTGCGCCTGACGACGGACGAGGCGGTCGCGCTCGTCGTGGCCCTGCGCACCCTGCTGGAGCTGCCCGGTCTCGCCGAGCGGGAGGCGGTGAGCCGGGCCCTGGCCAAGGTCTCCGCGGCCACCGGTGACGCTGCGGCGCGGACGGCGCCCCTGGCGGTTAGCGTGGACGCACAGGAGGAGACCCTCGCGATCGCCCGCCGCGGGCTGCAGGAGGGGCGCGCGCTCCACCTGCACTACTACGTGCCCGCCCGCGACGAGCGCACCGAGCGCACCGTCGACCCGATGCAGCTGCTGTACGTGGACGGCCACTGGTACCTGGAGGCCTGGTGCCGGCGGGCCGAGGGCGTCCGGCTGTTCCGGCTGGACCGGGTCGACGAGGCCACGGTGCTCGACGAGCCGGCCGCGGCACCGCCCCAGGCCACCAGCCGCAGCATCGACGACGGCCTGTACCAGCCCGGGCCCGAGACGCCCGCCGTCCGGCTGCGGCTGTCCCGCAGCGCCCGGTGGGTCGCCGACTACTACCCGACCGAGGACCTCACCCCCGTCGACGACCCACCCGGCGGGCTCGCCGTCACGGTCCGCACCGCCGACCTGGCGTGGGCCCGGCGGCTGGTCGCCCTGCTGGGCGGCAACGCGGTCGTGGAGGAGCCGGCCGAGCTCGGGGCGCAGGTCGCCGCCGAGGCCCGCGCCGCCCTGGCCCGGTACGGGGTGCCCTCCGGCGGCGCGGGCTAGGGTTCCGCCGTGGTGTTCTGGATCGTCCTCGCCGTCGTGGTCCTGCTGGCGCTCGTCGTCCTCGGCGTGCTCGTCCACGGCGTGCTGGGGTCGTTCGGCCGGCTGGCGCGCGAGCTGACGGCCGCGCAGGACGACGTCGCCCCCGTGCGCGCGGAGCTGCAGCAGTCCGCCGACCACGCCGCCCGGCTGCGCGACGCCCGGACGACCGCCGGCTGAACGGCCGGCGAACTCGACCGGCCGGCGGCTCCACCTCGCGCGCAGACCTCTGGGAATCGCCGCAAGGCGGCGTAGCATCACCGCAGCAACCACACCTCTGGAGGACGCGCCATGGCCGGACTCGGCCCGCTGGAGATCGGTCTGATCATCCTGGCCATCCTGTTGCTCTTCGGCTACAAGAAGCTGCCTGACGCCTCGCGGTCCCTGGGCCGTTCGCTGCGCATCTTCAAGGGCGAGATGAAGGGCATGAAGGACGACGACGTCCGCACCAAGGACGCCGCGCGCACCACGCCGGTGCGCGGGGAGATCGTCGCGCCCGCGTCGCCGGCGTCGGACGACCTCGGCGCCCAGCTGCAGGAGGAGGCGCGGCAGGCCGAGCTCCGGGCCGCGGAGCTGCGGGCGCAGGCCGAGCAGGCCCGCGCGGCCGACCGCTCCCGCTGACCGCACCGCACCCGGGGGGACGGCGGTGAGCGAGGCGACCCGTGGCGCGCGCCGGCGCCGGCGGCCGCCGCGCGACGCGCAGGCCACGATGAGCCTGATCGCGCACCTCACCGAGCTGCGCAACCGCATCCTCAAGGCCGGGCTGGCCATCCTCGTCGCCACCGCGATCTCGTTCTGGTGGTACGGGCACGGCCTCGGGGAGTTCATCCGCGCCCCGTACTGCGGCCTCCCCGAGGAGCTGCGCTACGGCGGGGACGACGCCGGGGGCTGCGGCCTGCTGATCACCAACGTCTTCGGTGGCGTGTTTATCCGCCTCAAGGTCGCCTTCCTGGCCGGCGTGGTGCTCTCCGCCCCGTTCTGGCTCTACCAGCTGTGGGCGTTCATCACCCCCGGCCTCAAGCGCAACGAGAAGCGCTACGGCGTCGGCTTCGTCGCCGTCTCCTCGACGCTCTTCGCCCTTGGCGCCGTGCTCGCCTACGTCTCGCTCTCGGCCGGCCTGGAGCTGCTGCTGAGCCTCGCCGGCGACGGCGTCGTCGTCGCGCTCACCGCCCAGGACTACATCGGCTTCGTGCTGTCGCTGCTGGTCGCCTTCGGCGTCAGCTTCGAGGTGCCGCTGATCGCCGTCGCGCTGAACCTCGCCGGCGTGCTGAGCTACGAGGTGCTGTCGAAGAGCCGCCGGTGGATCTTCTTCCTCACCATCGTCTTCGCCGCGTTCGTGACGCCGACGCAGGACCCGTTCACCATGCTGCTGATGGCCGGCCCGATGATCGTGCTGTTCGAGCTCGCCATCCAGCTCGCCCGCGTCGTCGACCGGCGCCGGGCCCGGCGGGCCGCCGTGGAGCACTTCCACGACCTGGGTGACGACGAGGCCTCGCCGCTGGACGCCCGCCCCTCGGAGCTGGAGGAACCGGTCGAGCACTCGCCGTCGGCCCGCGGCTGACGGCGGTGGATGCCGCGGTCCTCATCAGCCCGGCGGCCGGGCGCGGCCGCGCCCTCACCGCGAGCCGGTCGGTCCTCGACGCGCTGCGCGAAGAGGGGGTGGTGCCCCGGGTGCTCGACGCCACCACCCGGCCCGACGCCGAGCGCCAGGCGGCGGAGGCGATCGCCGAGGGCGCCGGAGCCGTCATCGCGGTGGGGGGTGACGGCGCCGCGCACGCGGCGCTGCAGGCGGTCGCGGGGTCGGCCGTCCCGCTCGCCGTCGTCCCGGCGGGCACCGGCAACGACCTGGCCCTGGCCCTCGAGGTGCCGGCCGATCCGGTGGCGGCCGCCCGCGCCGCCGCCCGGGACCTGCTGGCCGGGCGCCACCGGGCGGTGGACGCGGGGCGCGCCGCCGGCCGCTGGTGGGCCACCGTGCTGTGCTGCGGGTTCGACTCGGCCGTCACCGACCGCGCGAACCGGCTGCGCTGGCCCCGGGGCCGGCGCCGCTACGACGTCGCCGTCCTGGCCGAGCTGGCCCGGCTGCGCCCCTATGACGTGACGCTCTCCCTGGACGGCGAGACCCGCACGCTGGCCGCCACGATGGTCGCCGTCGGCAACACCGCCTGGTACGGCGGCGGTCTGCGGATGTGCCCGGGCGCCGACTGCGCCGACGGGCTGTTCGACGTCACCGTGGTCGGGCCCGTGACGCGCCGCGAGCTGGTGCGCACCCGACCGCGGCTGGCCGACGGCAGCCACGTCGGGCACCCCGCGGTGACGGTGCACCGGGCGGCCCGCGTGGAGCTGTCGTGCGCCGGCGTCAGGACCTACGCCGACGGGGAGCTGATCGGGCCCCTGCCGGTGGTCGTCGAGTGCGTGCCCGCCGCCGTCCGGATCGCCGGCGCGGGGCCCGGCGACGATCAGCTGACCTGATCATGCGGTGTCCTCCCTCAGCGCATGCGCTGAGGGAGGACGCGCCACGATCAGGGAAGCTGATCGTGGCGAGCCGATGACCCGGGGCGCGCCTAACGTGGGGGCATGTCCAGCCCCGCTGAGCGGTACGCCGCAGCCCGGCGGCGGACCTCCCACCCGACGCTGGCCGACTTCACCGCCGAGCTCGGCTTCTCCCTGGACCCGTTCCAGGTGGAGGCGTGCGAGGCGCTGGAGGAGGGCTCCGGCGTCCTGGTCTGCGCGCCCACCGGCGCCGGCAAGACCGTGGTGGGCGAGTTCGCCGTGCACAAGGCTCTCGCCGAGGGGCGCAAGGCCTTCTACACGACGCCGATCAAGGCGCTGTCGAACCAGAAGTACAACGACCTGGTCGAGCGCTACGGCGCCGACCGGGTCGGCCTGCTGACCGGCGACAACGCGGTCAACGGCGACGCCCCGGTGGTCGTGATGACCACCGAGGTGCTGCGCAACATGCTCTACGCGGAGTCCCCGGCGATCCACGGCCTGGGCTACGTGGTGATGGACGAGGTCCACTACCTCGCCGACCGGTTCCGCGGCGCCGTGTGGGAGGAGGTGATCATCCACCTGCCCCAGTCGGTCACCCTGGTCTCGCTCTCGGCGACGGTGAGCAACGCCGAGGAGTTCGGCGACTGGCTGGTCACCGTGCGCGGCCACACCAAGGTGGTGGTCAGCGAGGTCCGGCCCATCCCGCTGTGGCAGCACATGCTCGTGGGCAACCGGGTGTTCGACCTGTTCTCGCTGCGGCCCGCGGCGCACGCCGGGGAGCAGGGCGAGGGGCCCCGGCCGCTGTCCACGCGGGAACGCGGCGCCTCCGTCGTCGACCCGGAGCTCGTCCGCTACGTGCGGGAGCACGAGCGCCGCCTGGACACCTGGGGCGGCAACGGCCGCCGGGAGGGCCACCACCGGCCCCGGTACCGGCCACCGGCGCGGTCCGACGTCGTCGAGCGCCTCGACCGGGCGGGGCTGCTGCCGGCGATCACCTTCGTGTTCAGCCGCAACGGCTGCGACGCCGCGGTCCACCAGTGCCTGCTCAGCGGGCTCCGGCTCACCGACGAGGCCGAGCGCGCCGAGATCGCGGCGATCATCGACGAGCGCACCGGCTCGCTGCCGGAGGAGGACCTGCACGTCCTCGGCTTCTGGGAGTGGCGCGAGGGCCTGCTCTCAGGGCTCGCCGCCCACCACGCGGGGCTGGTCCCGGCGTTCAAGGAGACCGTCGAGGAGTGCTTCGTGCGCGGCCTGGTCAAGGCCGTCTTCGCGACCGAGACCCTGGCGCTGGGCATCAACATGCCGGCGCGCACCGTCGTGCTCGAGCGGCTGGTCAAGTGGAACGGCGAGGCGCACGTCGACGTCACCCCGGGGGAGTACACCCAGCTCACCGGCCGGGCGGGTCGGCGCGGCATCGACGTCGAGGGGCACGCCGTCGTCATCTGGGCGCCCGGCATGGACCCGAGCGTCGTGGCGGGGCTGGCCAGCACCCGCACCTACCCGCTGCGGTCGTCCTTCCGGCCGAGCTACAACATGGCGGTCAACCTGGTCGGCTCGTTCGGGCGGGCCCGCGCCCGCGAGCTCCTGGCCAGCTCGTTCGCGCAGTTCCAGGCCGACCGCTCGGTCGTCGGGCTGGCCCGGGCCGCTGCCCGCCACGAGCGGGACGCCGAGGAGTTCGCCGCCCAGATGCACTCCGACCGGGGCGACGTGGGCGCCTACGCGCTGCTGCGCCGGCAGATCTCCGAACGCGAGAAGGAGCTGTCCCGCGACTCCCAGGCCAAGCGGCGGATCGAGGCCGCCGACGCGCTGGCCGCGCTGCGCCCCGGCGACGTCATCCGGGTACCCACGGGACGTCGGCAGGGGCTGGCCGTCGTCCTCGACCCCGGGATCACCGACCTGGCCGATCCGCGGCCGCTGGTGCTCACCGAGGACAAGTGGGCGGGCCGGCTGGGCTCGGTGGACTTCCCGACGCCGGTGCAGGCGCTCGCCCGGGTACGGGTCCCCAAGAACTTCAACCACCGCAGCCCGCACGCCCGCCGCGACCTGGCCTCGACGCTGCGCAACGCCCGGGTGGAGCACGACCTGGGCGCGCGGCGGGTGAAGAAGGGCCGCTCCGCGGCTGCGGACGACCCGGTGCTGGAAGACCTGCGGCAGGCACTGCGCAACCACCCCGTCCACCAGCTGCCCGACCGGGAGGATCGGGTGCGGGTGGCCGAGCGCTGGCTGCGCGCGGTGCACGAGGCGGAGGCCCTGCAGCGGCGGATGGCCGAGCGCACCGGCTCGCTCACCCGGCAGTTCGACCGGACCTGCGACGTCCTGGAGGAGCTGGGCTACCTGGTGCCGGAGGTGGCGCCGCTGGTGCCGGCCGACACCGAGGTGCTCGGGGCGGTCGACGACGTGCCCGTGATGACCGACGACGGCCGGCGGCTGGCCCGCATCTGGTCGGAGTCCGACCTGCTCGTCGCCGAGTGCCTGCGCGAAGGGGTCTGGCGCGGGCTCGGCCCGGCCGAGCTTGCGGCCTCGGTCTCCACGCTGGTGTTCGAGGCCCGGCGGGACACCCCGGGGCTGCCCTCCGTGCCCGCCGGCAAGGTCGGCGCCGCCATCGGCGAGATGCGCGGCATCCGCTCCCGGCTGCAGGACGTCGAGCTCGACCACGACGTGCCCCCGAGCCGCGACCTCGACCTCGGGTTCGCCTGGGCCGCCTACCGCTGGGCCGACGGCCAGAGCCTGGACCGGGTGCTCGCAGGAGCCGAGCAGGCCGGCACCGAGCTCTCCGGCGGCGACTTCGTCCGCTGGGCGCGGCAGCTGCTGGACCTCCTGGACCAGCTCGGCAAGGTCGCCGACGAGCCGGTGGCGCGCACCGCCCGGGCCGCGGTGGAGCGGGTGCGGCGGGGCGTCGTGGCGGTCGCCGTCGGCGGCTGACCCGCGGCGCCGCCGGTCCCGCCGGGAGCCGGTGCGGCAGGATGCGAGCGGCCCCGAGGGGGCACCCCACCGACCCGGGAGCGACGATGACCCACCCGCCGTACGGCGAACGGCCGCACGAGGGGACCGGGCGGCTCCCGCAGCCGGGCTGGCAGCCCTCGTCGCAGGGCCCGGGGCCCGCACCCCACCCGGCCTCCCCGCCGCCCGGGGCACCCGGGTACGGGGGAGCTGCGTACGGGCCCCCCGCACACGTCGCACCCGGCTCTGAAGGCCCCGGGCACGGCTCGTCGGCGCAGCCGCCGCCGGACGGCCGGCGCCGGGCCACCCTGCTGCTCCTGCTCGCCGCTGTGGTCCTCGCGGTCGTCGCGGGGGTCGCGCTCCTGGCGACGGCGACCGGCCCGGTCGTGCTCTCCCGGTCGGCCGTCGAGCGGGACGTGGCCGCGCAGTTCGAGCAGCGCGAGGGCGTCGCCGTCGACCTGGACTGCGACCAGGAGATGCGCGTGGAGACCGGCGCCCGCTACGAGTGCACCGGCGTCACGGCGGACGACGAGGAGGTGACCCTGCGCATCGAGATCACCGACGCCGACGACGCCCGCTACACCTGGAGCGAGCGCTGACCGGGGGCTCAGCCCAGCACGTCGGCCGACCAGCCCAGCGCGGCGCCCAGGCGGCCGATGGAGGACTGCAGGCCGTGCTGCTCGGCGAGCGTGGCCAGCGTCTCCGGATCGGCGGGGGAGCGGGGAAGGGCGCCGTCCACGGCGGGCAGGTCGACGTCCCGCGCGACGGCGACGACCACCGGCGCGGCGTCGAGGTAGTCCGCGGCCGCGTGCATCTTCTTCAGCACCGCTGCGGTCAGCGGCGGCGCCGGGACGACGGTCCGCGCCACGGCCGCCCGGATCCCGGCCAGGTCCCCGTACCCGTTGATCAGCGCGGCCGCGGTCTTCGCGCCCACCCCGGCCACGCCCGGCAACCCGTCGCTGGGGTCACCGCGCAGCACCGCGAAGTCGGCGTAGGCCCGGCCGGGGATGCCGTACTTGGCGGCCACGCCGGCCTCGTCGACGTACTCGAGGTCGGAGATGCCGCGGGCGGTGTAGAGGATCCGGATCCCGCGGGCGTCGTCGACGAGCTGGAAGAGGTCGCGGTCACCGGTGACGACGTCGACGGGCCCGCGGGCCCGGGTGGCGAGCGTGCCGATCACGTCGTCGGCCTCGTAGCCGGGGGCGCCCACCCGGGCGATCCCCGCCGCGGCCAGCACCTCGACCAGGACCGGCACCTGCGGGCCCAGCTCGTCGGGGGTCTCCTCACCGCCGTCGGGCGCCAGGCGGTGCGCCTTGTAGGAGGGCAGCGCCTCGACGCGGAAGGCCGGCCGCCAGTCGTCGTCCCAGCAGGCGACCAGCCGGTCGGGGCCGTGGGCGGTCACCAGGCGCGCCGTCATGTCCAGGAACCCGCGGACGGCGTTGATGGGCCGCCCGTCCGGGGTGGTGACACTGGTGGGGACGCCGTAGAACGCCCGGAAGTACAGCGACGCGGCGTCTAGGAGCATGGTGGTCACGCGGCCGCCCCGATGCCGCCGGGTGCCGTCGTCCGCTGAGACCTCGCGCGCTCGCCCACGTCCGCGGACGGTAGCGGTCTGGCAACGATTCAGGAGCAGCGCCGTCCCGCCTGGCTACTCTGCGCCGGTGGGAACCGTGACAGAACCGGCCGGCAGCGGCCCGCTGGTGAGCCTCGACCGCCTGCACGCCGCCCGCGCGGTCGCCGGCGAGCTGGGGATCGACCTCCTCGTGCTCACGCCGGGCGCCGACCTCCGCTACCTCTGCGGGTACGCCGCCCACGCGATGGAGCGGCTCACCGCGCTCGCGGTGCCGCGCAGGGGGGAGCCGTTCCTGGTGGTGCCACGGCTGGAGGCCCCGATGGTCGACGCCGGGCCGGCGGGAGCGCTGGGCCTCGAGGTCCTGGCGTGGGACGAGACCGACGACGCCTTCGCCGTCCTGGCCGGGGCCGCCGTCGGCCGCCTGGGCGCCGCGCCCGCGCGCGTCGCCGTCGGCTCCCGCACCTGGGCCGAGCACGCCCTCGGGGTGCAGCGCGCGCTGCCCGGCGCGGTGCTGGAGCTCGCGTCGCCGGTCGTCGACCAGCTGCGCATGGTGAAGACGCCGGCCGAGGTCGAGGAGCTGTCCCGGGCGGGCGCGGCGATCGACCGGGTGCACGCGCGCATGGGGGAGTGGCTGACCGTCGGCCGCACGGAGGCCGAGGTGGGCGCCGACGTCGCCGCGGCGATCCTCGCCGAGGGGCACGTCGCCGTCGACTTCACCATCGTCGGGTCGGGCCCGAACGGGGCGAGCCCGCACCACGAGCTCTCCGATCGCGTGATCGAGGCCGGCGACCTCGTCGTCGTCGACATCGGCGGTGAGACCGCCACCGGCTACCGCTCCGACTGCACCCGCACCTACGTCGTCGGCGGCAGCCCGGACGCCGAGGTCGCCGAGTGGTACGCGGTCCTGCACGCCGCCCAGCAGGCGGCGACCGCGGCGGTCCGCCCCGGCGTTCCCGCCGAGGAGATCGACGCCGCCGCCCGCCAGGTGATCGCCGACGCCGGATGGGGCGGGTACTTCATCCACCGGACCGGCCACGGCATCGGGCTGGACTCCCACGAGGCCCCCTACATCGTGGCCGGCAACCCGCTCCCGCTCGAGCCCGGCATGGCGTTCTCCGTGGAGCCGGGCATCTACCTGCCCGGCCGCCACGGTGCCCGCATCGAGGACATCGTCGTCTGCACCGACGACGGCGTCCGCGTCCTGAACAACGGTCCCCGTGGGCTCGTCGAGCTCCCCGGCTGAGGGCGGCGCCGTCGACGTCGACCGGGCGCTCCTGGCGGCGCTGGCGCGCGACGGCCGCGCCAGCTTCACCGAGCTCGCCGAGCGGGTGGGGCTCTCGGTGTCGGCCGTGCACCAGCGGGTGCGCCGGCTCGAGCAGCGCGGCCTCATCACCGGGTACCGGGCGACGCTGGACGCCACGAAGATCGGGCTGCCGCTGACCGCCTTCGTGTCGATCACCCCGACCGACGCGCAGACCGACGACGCCCCGACGCTGCTGGCCCACCTCGACGCCATCGAGGAGTGCCATGCGGTCGCCGGGGTGGAGAGCTACATCCTCAAGGTGCGGGTCGCCTCACCGGACGCCCTGGAGAACCTGCTCAAGGAGATCCGCTCCGCCGCGAACGTCACCACGCGGACCACGGTGGTGCTCTCCACGTCCTACGAGGCCCGGCCGCTGATCTGACCGGTGTGATGGCCGGGTGTGGCCGGACCGATGATTTCCCACCGCCGTGCTGGTCGGTACGCCGAACACCGACTCCGGAGAGGCCGACGCATGCGGAGACTGGCCTTCGGCATGAACCTGTCCCTGGACGGCTACATCGCCGCGCCCGGCGGGGACCTCGGCTGGGGCGTGCCGAGCGACGAGCTGTTCCAGTGGTGGTCCGACCGGGTGGGGGCGACGGGCACGGCGCTGTACGGACGCAGGCTGTGGGAGGCGATGAGCTCCCACTGGCCCACCGCCGACCAGCAGCCCGGCGCCACACCGGCGGACATGGAGTACGCCCGCCGCTGGCGGGACATGCCGAAGGTGGTGTTCTCCTCGACGACCAGCGCGGTCGACTGGAACGCCCGCCTGGTCACCACCGGCGACGCGGTTCCCGAGATCACCCGGCTCAAGACCGAGGACGGCGGCCCCATGGACGTCGGCGGCGCCACCCTGGCCGCGGCGGCCATGCGGGCCGGGCTGATCGACGAGTACGCGCTCGTCACCCATCCGGTCCTGGTGGGCCGAGGCATGCCGTACTTCGCGGCCCTGGACAACTGGGTCGACCTGACCCTGGTGGAGACCCGGACGTTCCCCGGCGGCGTGCTCCTGACCAGGTACGAGACCAGGCGCTGAGCGCCCGGTGCCGGTTCGAGGCGGGCTCCCGGCGCACACGACGTCCGTCGCCCCCGTGGACATCTGTTCGAACGTGTGTTCGGATGGGCGCATGCGGTGGGACGCGCAGCGGCTGGACCTCGAGGAGCCCGGGGCGCTCCCCGGCATGCCGAGCACCCGGGGGCTGCTGCGCAGCGTGCAGGTGCCGGAGTTCCCGGGGCTGACCTTCCACGAGGTGCGGTCGAAGAGCGCGCTGAACCGGGTTCCGGGGGAGTCGGCCATGCCGTTCCCGTGGACCATCAACCCTTACCGTGGCTGCTCCCATTCGTGCGTCTACTGCGTAGGCGGAGACACGCTCGTCCTCACGGCGGACAGCCGCCAGGTCCGCATCGCGGACCTCGCGGTCGGCGACCGGATCGTCGGGACGGTGAAGCGCGGCCCGTACCGCTTCTACGTGGAGACCAAGGTGCTCGCGCACTGGTCGACCCTCAAGCGCGCCTACCGCGTGACCCTCGCTGACGGGACCACCCTGGTCGCCAGCGGCGACCACCGCTTCCTCACCGGTCGCGGGTGGAAACACGTCGCGGGTACCGGTGCGGGCGCCGGCCAGCGCCCGCACCTGACCTGCAACGACGAGATGCTCGGTTTCGGCAGCACCGTCGTGACGCCCGACGAGACGGTCGCGTACCGGCGTGGCTACCTCACAGGGATGATCCGTGGAGACGCGACACTCACGACGTACGGGTACCGGCGGTCCAACGGACGGCCGGGCGTCGTCCACCAGTTCCGACTCGCCCTGATCGACCTGGACGCCCTCCTTCGCACCCAGAGGTTTCTGCAGGAGGAGGGCGTCACGACTGCCCGCTTCGACTTCTCCCCGGCGTCGGAAGGGCGCCAGGCCATGCACGGCATCCGCGCCGCGCGCGGTCGTGCGATTGCGGACATTCAAGCTCTGGTGCGCTGGCCGGCCACCCCGCCGGCCGAGTGGAGGCGTGGCTTCCTCGCCGGCATCTTCGATGCGGAGGGGTGCCGCAGCCGACACGTCGTCCGGGTGAGCAACGCGGACGACGAGATGCTGGCGCAGACGAGCGCAGCGTTCGCCGCGCACGGGTTCGACAGCGTCCTCGAGGACCCAGGACGGCCCGACCGGGTCCGCACCGTTCGCCTGCGCGGTGGGCTGAAGGAGCACGTGCGGTTCATCCACCTCGTCGATCCCGCCATTCGCCGGAAATGCCGACTGCAGGGCACCGCGATCAAGAGCACGGCCGACCTGCGCGTCGCCAGCGTGGAGGACCTCGGCCTCCAGATGCCGATGTACGACATCACCACGGGCACCGGTGACTTCATCGCCAACGGCGTGGTCAGCCACAACTGCTTCGCCCGCCGGACGCACGAGTGGCTGGAGCTGGACTCGGGCCGGGACTTCGACACCCAGGTCGTGGTGAAGACCAACCTGGTCGAGGTGCTGCGGCGGGAGCTGGCCCGGCCGGCGTGGCAGCGGGAGCACGTCGCCCTCGGCACGAACACCGACCCCTACCAGCGCGCGGAGGGCCGCTACCGGCTGATGCCCGGGGTCATCGATGCCCTCGCGCGGTCGGGCACGCCGTTCTCCGTCCTGACGAAAGGCACCCTGCTGCGCCGGGACGTGCCGCTGCTCGCTGCGGCGGCCCGCGACGTACCGGTCGGGCTCGGCGTCTCCATCGCCATCTGGGACGACGACCTGCACGCCGGCCTCGAGCCCGGTGTCCCCACACCGCGGGCGCGGCTGGAGATGGTCCGCGCCCTCGCCGACGCCGGGCTCCCCTGCGGGGTCTTCCTCGCGCCCGTCCTGCCGGGCCTCACCGACTCCCCGGAACGCCTGGACACCGCGCTCGCGGCGATCGCCGCGGCGGGCGCCACCGGGGTGACGGTCATCCCGCTGCACCTGCGCCCGGGGGCCCGGGAATGGTTCATGGCCTGGCTGCGCCGCAGCCACCCCGAGCTGGTCCCGAGCTACGAGCGCCTCTACGCGCGCCGGGCCTACGTGCCGGCGGAGTACCGCACCTGGCTCGCCCGGCAGGTGGCCCCGCTGCTCGCCCGGCACGGGCTGGACCGCCAGCGCGGCGGCGCGGCCCGGAAGGTCGAGGTGGCAGGCGTCCCGGGCGACGAGGAGGTCGGCTTCCCCGCAGGCAGCCTGCCGTCGCGGGCCACGGGTGGGCGCCCCCCCGACGCACCGGCCGGCCCGGCCGAGCAGCTGACCCTGCTGTGAGGTGGCGGGGTCAGCCGCCGGTGCGCGCCGCCCGGGCCGTCGCGCGGGCGGCACGCACGACGCCGCGCGCCCCCACCGGGGGTGCGCCGGCCGCCAACGCCAGCCGGCGGTAGCTGTCGTAGGACAGCTGGCGGTAGGCAGCGGCGAGCTCCTCCACGGCCTCCCGGCGGGAGGGCGCAACCGTCGCCCGCAGGTGCCCGACCGTCGCGCGCACATGCTTGGTGAACGTCGCCTGCAGGGCCTGGTTGGACAGGCGGCCACCGATGCGCGAGTCCAGGCCCGGACCCCGGCGGAGCGCCGGCAGCACCCAGGGGCTGGCGGCCAACGCCGGGAAGGCCTCGCGCGTCGCCTCCCACGCGTGCCAGGCGGTCACCGCCCCGGGCACGGCCCACTCGCCGTCGTCCGTGGAGATGAGCAGGCGGCGCGCGGTCGCCCGCACCTGGTCCCGGCGCAGGGAGCGGAACGTCCCCACGGGGGCGGGCCAGCCCAGCGCCAAGGCGCACCAGGCCACCGACCGCAGGTGCTCGGGGTCCTCGGCCCGGATCTGCGTGAGCGGGCGCAGGTCGAGCTGCGGAGGATGCGGCTCGGGCGTCACCGGCAGCGCCAGCGCCAGGCCGCCGTAGCGGGCCACCTTGCTGTAGAGCGCCACGGTCGCCGGCTTCCACCCCCGCGCGGCAGCCAGGTCACCGAGGCCGCCGGCCGCCAGCTCCTCCGGTCCCAGGCCCAGCTCGAGGGCCGCATCGGCCAGTCGCCGCCACTGGGTCTCGTACCCGGGTGGTGGGCGCAGCCGTGACCAGGCACGCGCCGGGGGGAGGGCGGGCATGTCGGGCAGCGGCTGCTGCCATGCACGAGGCATGGCTGGATACTACCGTTATCCCCAACAAACATACGGCTCACGACTGTGGGCACGTGACGAGACCACCGTCACGGCACCCTCCGGGCGCCGAAGCACCGACGGACGACCCTGCCGGTTGACCGTGCACCGGAGGACCACCCTCCGGATCATGGGGCGGTGCGAACGGTGGGCGTCGAGGAAGAGCTGCTCGTGGTCGACGCGGACGGCGTCCCCGTTCCCCGGGGACCGGAGGCACTCTCGGTGGCAGCCCGCCGCGGCGAGGGGGAGGACGTGCACCAGCACGACCTCGAGGAACAGGGTGCCGACGTCGCCGTCCCGGAGACCGCGCACCTGGTGCCCGAGCTGAAGGCCCAGCAGCTGGAGCTCGGGACGCCGGTGTGCACGACGCTGGCCCAGGTCGGGGCCCAGCTGCGGTACTGGCGCGGCCGGGCCGACGCGGCGGCATCGGCCGTCGGCGCCCGCGTGGCCGCCCTGGCCAGCTCGCCGGTGGACGTCGCACCGGTGCCGACGGACGGAGAGAGGTACCGGCGGCTGCTGGAGATTTTCGGCCGCACCGCCGAGGAGGTGCTGACCTGCGGGTGCCACGTGCACGTCTCGGTCGCCGACGACCGCGAGGGGGTCGCGGTGCTCAACCGCATCCGCGTCTGGCTGCCGGTGCTGACCGCGCTGAGCGCCAACTCGCCGTTCTGGCAGGGCCGGGACACCTCCTACGCCAGCTTCCGGTCGCAGGTCTGGCACCGGTGGCCCTCGGCCGGCCCCAACGGACCGTTCCGCGACGCGGAGGACTACCACCGGCTCGTCGAGGCGGTCCTGGCGACGCGGACGGTGCTCGACGACGGGATGGTCTACTTCGACGCCCGCCTGTCGGCGAGCTGGCCCACCGTCGAGGTGCGCACGATGGACGTGGCGCTGCGCATCGAGGACGCCGTCACCCTCGCCGGCCTGGTGCGCGGCCTGGTCGAGACCGCCGCCCGCGACGCCCGGGCCGGGGGAGCGGTGCCCGAGATGCGGCCCGAGGTGCTGCGCCTGGCGGGCTGGCGCGCCTCCCGCTCCGGGCTGTCCGGAGAGCTGGTGCACCCGCGCACCGGCCGGCCCGCGCCCGCGGCCGACGTCCTCGCCGATCTGCTCGACCACGTCCGGCCGGCGCTGGCCGACGCGGGCGACGAGGCCCTGGTCGGCGACGGGCTCCGGGCGATCCTCGACCGCGGCACGGGAGCGGACCTGCAGCGGCAGGTGCACCGGGAGACCGGCGACCTGACCGCGGTCGTCCGGGCGGCCGTCGCCGCCACCGCGGGGGAGGAGACCGCCCGGGCAGCAGCCGGGGTCAGCCGCTAGATTCCCGCCATGTACACCGCGAGCTGGCGCGACGTCGTCCGTCCCGGGCTGTTCGGCCCCTCGCCCGATCCGCGGGACAAGCCCTACCGCGCCATCATCCGGCTCGCCCTGGTCGTCTTCCGGCTGCTCCGCTTCCGGTTCGACGTCCGCGGCTCGGAGCACGTGCCGCCCACCGGTGGCGCCATCATCTGCAGCAACCACGTGAGCTTCTTCGACTTCACGTTCCTCGGGCTCGGGGCGCTGCCGCAGCACCGCCTCGTGCGGTTCATGGCGAAGTCGCCGGTGTTCGAGCACTGGTTCGCCGGGCGGTTCATGCGCGCCATGAAGCACATCCCCGTCGACCGGAAGGCGGGCTCGGCGGCGTTCGAGGCGGCCGTCCGCGCCCTCAAGGACGGAGAGGTGGTCGGCGTCTTCCCCGAGGCGACCATCAGCACCAGCTTCACGGTCAAGGAGCTCAAGGCCGGCGCCGCCCGCATGGCGATCGATGCCGGGGTCCCGATCATCCCCGCCGCCGTCTGGGGCGGGCACCGCGTGGCGACGAAGAACCACGAGGTCGAGCTGCGCCGCGGGGTGCCGGTGACGGTGATCCTCGGCGAGCCCATCGCGGCCGAGCCCGGGGAGCAGATCGCCTCGCTGCTGGGACGCACGCGCACCGCCATGGAGGCGCTCCTCGACGAGGCGCAGCGCAGCTACCCGGACCAGCCGGCCGGGGACGACGACCGCTGGTGGCTCCCGGCCCACCTCGGGGGGACCGCCCCGACGCCGTCGGAGGCCGCGGCCGCCGACACCCTGCGCGCCACCGGCCGGGCGACCAAGCCGCCGAAGCGGACGGCGGTCAGCCGGCTGACCGGGCTGCTCCGCCGGCGCTGAGCACCGGGATCACTCGACGACGACCGGCGCCATCAGGCGGAACGCCTCGAGCTCGACGTCGTACCAGCGGCGCATCCGCCCCAGCGGCGTCATGCCCAGCCGCCGGCACACCGCCATCGACGGCTCGTTGCCGGGGCGGACGACGGCGTACACCTCGGGGAGGCCGCAGGCGAAGGCCCGGTCGATGACCGCCCGCGCCGCCTCCGTGGCGTAGCCGTGCCCCCACGAGTCCGGGTGCAGATGCCAGCCCACCTCCACCTCACCGACCCCGTCCGGCAGCGGCTTGAGCAGCACCGTGCCCGCCGGCACGCCGTCGGCTCGCTCGATCGCCCAGCACAGGTGCCGCTCGTCGCGCCGGTGCACCTCCGCCCAGCGGTCGACCAGCTCACGGGGCGGGATCGACGGCGTGCCGCCCAGCCAGCGCGTCACCTCGACACGCCCGTAGAGGTCGCAGAGCCGGGCGAGGTCCGCCGGCGCCGTCGTCCACGGGCGGAGCCGCAACCGCCCGGTCCGCAGCCCCGTCTCCTCACCGCCCATCGTTCCTGCCTACCGCCGGCCGCCAGGACCGGCCACCCGGACGCCGGCCCGGCGGGTCGTGGTCTCCTACTCGTCGGCCCGCCGCCCCGGCAGGCGACGGGACGGGAGGAGGAGCGAACGTGAGCCTGCTGCTCACCGACGTGCGGGTGGGTGACCGGCCCGGGCGTGCGCTGCACGTCGTGGACGGCCGGATCGCCTGGACCGGCGCCGCGGCGGACGCCCCACGGGCGGACCGGGTGATCCCGGGGGAGGGCGCCCTGCTCACCCCGGCCTTCGTCGACGCGCACGTGCACGCGACGGCGACGGGGCTCGCGCTGACCGGTCTCGACCTCCACTCGAGCCTCAGCCTTGCGGAGGCCATGGCCTCCCTACGGCAGCACGTCGCCGCGACCCCCGCCGGGATCGTCCTGGGCACCGGGTGGGACGAGACCGACTGGCCCGAGCGCCGGGGACCGACCCGCGCCGACGTCGATGCCGTGGCCGCGGGCCGGCCGGTCTACCTGGCGCGGGTCGACGTCCACTCCGCGACCGTCTCCACCGCGCTGCTGGACCTGGTCCCCGGCATCGCCGCCCTCCCGGGCTTCTCACCGGACGGGCGGCTCCGCCTGGACGCCCACCACGCCGCCCGCCAGGCCGCCTACGGGGCGGTCGGCACCGTGCAGCGGGCCGACGCCCAGCACGCCACCCGCACCACCGCCGCCGCGCTGGGGATCGGCAGCCTGCACGAGATGGCCGGCCCGGAGGTCTCCTCCGCCGACGACCTCCGAGAGCTGCTGGCGCTGGCGGCCGAGATCCCCGGGCCGCGGGTCGTGGGGTACTGGGGCGAGCTGTCCGAGCGCGGCGGCCTGGACCTCGTGCGGGAGCTCGGGCTCGCCGGCGCCGGGGGGGACCTGTTCTGCGACGGCGCCCTCGGCTCGCACACGGCCGCGCTGAGCACTCCCTACAGCGACCGGCCCGAGACGTCCGGGGCTCTGCGGTTCGACTCCTCGTCGCTGGCCGAGCACGTGCGCGCCTGCACCGCGGCGGGGATCCAGGCCGGCTTCCACGTCATCGGCGACGCCGCCGTCGAGCAGGTCCTGGACGCGGTGGGGGTCGTCGTCGCCCAGCTCGGCGTCGAGGCCGTACGCGCCTGCCGCCACCGCCTCGAGCACCTGGAGATGCCCTCCGCGGAGGCCATTGCCCGGATGCGGAACTGGCGGATGGTGGCCAGCGTGCAGCCGGCCTTCGACGCCGCATGGGGCGGGGACTCGGGGATGTACGCCGAGCGGCTGGGCGTCGAGCGGGCGCTGGCGACGAACCCGCTGGCCGACCTCGCCGACGCCGGCGTCGTCCTGGCGCTCGGCAGCGACGCGCCGGTCACGCCGCTGGACCCCTGGGGGGCGGTGCACGCCGCCGTCGACCACCGGAGCCCCGACTCCGGGATGCGCCCCTTCGACGCCTTCGACGCCGCGACGCACGGCGGCTGGGCCGCCGTCCGCGCCGAGCACCCGGCCGGGCCGCTCGCCGTGGGAGCGCCCGCGGACCTGGCCCTGTGGGCCACCGACGACGGGCTCTCCGCCGTGCTGGAGCACCGCGCGCGGCCGGCGTGCGCCGGGCTGGTCGTCGACGGCCGGCCCGTTCCGACTCGCGACGATCAGTAACGATCCGGTCACACTGCGACCCGGAGGTGCCGAAGGTCTCGATCCGGGGCCGCGCGCTTCCTACAGTCCCTGCAGTTCCTGACCGGGAGCACCGCACGCACGTCCCCGGCAGGCGCGTCCGTCCTCCCGGCCGGCGCCCTCCCGCGGAGGGCGCCCCCAGGCCGCCGACGACGGGCGGGCCGGCCGGCGACCGCGGGCGGGTACCCCGGCGGAGCCCGCACGGACGCGCGCCATCAGACAACGGTCGCGCCGATCGCCCCCAGCGACCGGCCGTCCGGCCCGAAGGCGCGCCGTCCGCGGAGGGTGACCGCCGGCGCATCCGGGACGGGGGTCCGGACGGGGCGGCCACGGGCGGGGTCACCCGCCCCGCCGGGATGGGATGCTGGGTCGGGACCGCGTGGACACCGCGGTCCGGACCCCGCCCAGTCCGGCGCGGGGACGTCCCGCCCACGCAGGGCGGCTGCACCGGGGAGGCGCTGGGTGCCCGCAGGCGATGGCGGGCCGGGAACCGGCACGCTCCCGCGGCCGACCGGCCCGGGCGGGGCGGATCGGCCCGTGCCGCCGACCGGGCGCGGAGCCCGCTGGTCACGTGCTCCCTGGCGCACGCTCCTGGCCGCAGCAGGCGGCCTGGCCATGTTCCTGGCCTTCCCCGGGTACGACCTGGTCGCGCTGGCCGTCGTGGGCCCGGCCGCCCTGGCCGTCGCCGTGCACGGCCGCGGCGTGCGCGCCGGTCTCTGGCTGGGCCTGGTCACCGGTCTCGCCTTCTTCGTGCCGCTGCTGTCGTGGACCGGCATCTACGTGGGCGCCTTCCCGTGGCTGGCGCTCGCGGTGAGCCAGGCGCTGTACCTGGCCGCGCTGGGCGGGCTCACCGCGCTCACCTCCCGCCTCCCCGCCTGGCCGCTGTGGGCGGCGGCGCTGTGGGTGGCCGTCGAGGCCGCCCGCGGCCGGTTCCCCTTCGGCGGCTTCCCCTGGGGCCGGCTCGGGTTCTCCCAGACCGACGGGCCGTTCCTGGCGTTCGCCGCGTACGGCGGTGTCCCGCTGGTGAGCTTCGCCGTGGCCCTGACGGGCGCCCTGCTCGCTGCGGCCCTCCTCGGCCTGCGAGCCGGGCGGGGCCGCCGCGCGGCCCCGGTGGCGCTGGCCGGGGCGCTCGTCGTCCCGCTCGTCGGGACGCTGGCGTGGCTGCCCCTCCCCGGGGCGTCCCTCACCGCGGGCGGGCCGACCGCCATCGTCGCGGTCATCCAGGGCGACGTGCCGCGCGCCGGGCTGGACTTCAACGCCCAGCGCCGGGCGGTGCTCGACAACCACGTCCAGCAGACGCTGCGCCTGGCCGCGGAGGTGGCGGCGGGCCGGCAGCCGCGACCGGACGTCGTGCTGTGGCCGGAGAACAGCTCCGACATCGACCCCTACCGCAACGCCGACGCCGCGGACGGCATCCAGCGGGCGGCCGACGCCGTCGGGGCCCCGGTGCTCGTCGGCGCGGTCGTCGACGGCCCCGGGGAGTACATCAGCAACACCGCCATCGTCTGGTCGCCCGAGGACGGGCCCGGGCAGACCTACGTGAAGCGCCACCCGGTGCCCTTCGCCGAGTACATCCCCGCCCGTGACTTCTTCCGGACGTTCAGCGACAAGGTGGACCTCGTGCCGCGCGACTTCGCCGCGGGGGACGAGGTGGGGGTGCTCGACGTGGGCGGGGTGCGACTGGGTGACCTCATCTGCTTCGAGGTGGTCTACGACGGCCTCGTGCGCGACGTCGTCGACGGCGGCGCCGGCATGCTCGTCGTCCAGACGAACAACGCCACGTTCGGCTACACCGACGAGAGCGCGCAGCAACTGGCACTGAGCCGGCTGCGGGCGGTCGAGTTCGGGCGCACCGTCGCCGTCGCCGCCACCAGCGGGATCTCGGCCGTCGTGGCCCCGGACGGCACCGTGGTGCGCTCCTCGGAGCTGTTCGAGCCGGCGGTGTTCGTGGAGGAGATCGCCCAGCGCGACGACCGGACGGTCGCCCAGCGCCTGGGCGCGGTGCCGGAGGCACTCCTCACCGCACTGGGTCTCGGCGCGGTCCTCCTCGCGGCTCTCCGGGGGCGCAGGGCGGGCCGGGGGTGAACGGACGCGTCCTGGTGGTCATCCCCACCTACAACGAGGTGGAGAACCTCGCGCGCGTCCTCGACCGCCTGCACGCCAGCGTGCCGGATGCGCACGCCCTCGTCGTCGACGACGCCTCCCCGGACGGCACCGGGGCGGTCGCCGACGCCCGCGCCGCCGCCGACCCGCGGGTCCACGTGCTGCACCGCAGCGCGAAGGCCGGTCTCGGGCGCGCCTACGTCGCCGGGTTCCGCTGGGCCCGGGAACGCGGGTACGACGTCCTGGTCGAGATGGACGCCGACGGGTCGCACCCGCCCGAGCAGCTGCCCGACCTGCTCACCGCACTGGCCGACGCGGATCTGGTGCTGGGCTCCCGCTACGTCGACGGCGGCCGGGTCGAGGACTGGCCGGTGCACCGGCTGGTGCTCTCCCGCATCGGCAACCGCTACACGCGCTGGGCGCTGCGCCTGCCGCTCCGCGACGCCACCGGCGGGTTCCGTGCGGTCCGCGCCGAGCTGATCGACCGGCTGCCCTTCGACGAGGTGGCCAGCGAGGGCTACTGCTTCCAGGTCGACTGGGCCTGGCGGGCGCTGCGGGCGGGGGCCCGGGTGACCGAGGTGCCGATCACCTTCACCGAACGCGCCTTCGGCCGGAGCAAGATGAGCAGTTCGATCGTTGGGGAGGCGTGGGCCCGCGTGACCGTGTGGGGCGTGCAGGACCGGCTGGCCGACTGGCTGCCCCGCCGGGTGCGCCCGCCGGTGACCGGCCCGGCCGATCCGGCCGGACGCTGAGACGGCGGCCGGCCGACGGGGGAGCAGGGATGGGACGACCGACAGGGAGGAGGCGACGTGGCTGACGTGGTGCGTCGGAGACTGCGCACGGTGGTGGGGCTGACCGCGCTGGCGGAGCTGGTGGTCTTCCTCCTGGTCGCCGCCTGGATCGGGCTGGGGTGGACCATCGTCGCCACCCTCGTCACCAGCGCGCTGGGCTGGGTGCTGCTGGCCAGCCAGGGCCGGCGCACCCTCGCCGACCTGCGCCGGCGGGCGCAGTCCCGCGAGGCCGCGGGCCGCGAGCTCGGCGACGCCGGCCTGATCGCCGTCGGCGGCCTGCTGATGGTCCTGCCGGGCTTCCTGGGAGACCTCATCGGCCTGCTCTGCCTGCTGCCGGGCACCCGGGGGCTCGTTCGCGGGGTGCTCCGGCGCCTCGTGCTCGCCCGGCTGCCCGAGCACATGCGCGGACCGGTGCGCGTGGGCAGCACCCGCACCGCTCCCGTCGACGCGACGCACCCCTCCCGGCCGGCCGAGCCGCGGGTGATCGAAGGAGAGGTCCTGCGGGACCCCGACGACCGGCCCTGACGCGCCAGCGGGGGACCGGCCGGGTCGCCCCGGTCCCACGACGACGGACGGCCCCGGTGGATCTCTCCACCGGGGCCGTCCGGAAGACGGTGAGCGCAACCCACCCTGAGGGCGGGCCCGTCGTCAGCTGGCGCGGGTACGCCGACCGCGGAGCACCTCGAGGCGCTCGGCCAGGACCTCCTCGAGGTCCTCGACGCTGCGTCGCTCGAGCAGCATGTCCCAGTGCGTCCGCGGGGGCTTCACCTTCTTGGGCGCCGGCTCGGACCCACCGACCAGCTTCGCCGCGGAACCGTCGAACTTGCACTCCCAGGTGTCGGGGAGCTCGGCGTCATCGGCGAAGGGCACCGTGAACAGGTGGCCCGAGGGGCACCGGTACTCGGCGTACTGCCGCTCGATGGGCGCGGTGTTCCGCTCGGTCTCGTAGCTGACGCTGCCCAGTCGGCTGCCGCGCAGGGAACGCTCACCCATGGCACACCGTCCTCTCGTGCTCGTGTCGGTCGGGACTCGACGTCCGATGGCCAGGGCAGTACCCAGGCGATCGGGGAGTCAGAGGAGTGAACGACCGAAAAGGCGGAGAGATTCCGCCGAATCGGCTGCTCATCATCGCATGGGGTGGGATCTGCGGCGCGCGCGCCCCCCGCAGGGGTGAGGACCGGCCCCTCAGGGCAGGGCGAGCTGCCCGGGACCGGCCGCCGTGGGGGCCAGCTCGCCCCGCACGTAGTGCCGCCGGCAGAGCACCTGGTACCGGACGGCAGGTGCTCCGGCCCCCCCGCCGGGGAGCTCCGGCGGGGCGGTGTCCGCGACCACGACGGTCTCGCCCGAGCGGACCATCACGCCGTCCACGACGCGGGCGTTGAACAGCCCCGGAAGACCGCACCAGCACAGCACCTCCACCTGGATGCGCTGCACGTCGTCGGCCAGCTCGAGCAGCCGCTGGGTCCCCGGGAAGAGCCGGGTCCGGAAGTCGGTGGTCAACCCGAAGGCGTAGACGTCGACGTGCGACTCGTCGACGAGCTCGGCCAGCTGGTCGACCTGGGCGGGGGAGAGGAACTGCGCCTCGTCGACGATCAGGTAGTCGACGCGCTGACCGCCGGCCCAGCGGTCGCGGACGAGCAGCCGCAGGTCGGTGGTCGCGCCGATCTCCACAGCCGCCCGGCTCAGCCCGACCCGGGAACTGATCCGGGGAGCCGCGGACCGGTCGCCCTGGGTCACCAGCAGCCCGTGCCGGCCCTGCCTGCTGTGGTTGTGGTCGACCTGCAGGGCGAGGGTGGACTTCCCGCAGTCCATGGGCCCGTGGAAGAACCGGAGGTGCGCCGGCGCCGGGTGGCGGCGCCGGTCCCCGGAGGCGGGGACCGCGCCGGGCGCCGGCAGCGGGAGAGGGGGCCGCTCGCCGGCGGCAGGGGAGGAGGTCACAGCTTCTCCGGTGGGGTGTTGCCGGCAGCGAGGACGGCGCGGCGCATCGGCAGGGTCGCGAGCGCGATGAACCCGCCCACGAAGAAGACCACCAGGCTGACGATCGCCAGGCGGTAGGACCCGGTGAGCTGGTAGGTGAGGCCGAAGGCGAGCGGGCCCAGCCAGCTCGTGCCGCGGTCGCTGATCTCGTAGAAGCCGTAGTACTCGGCCTCCTTGCCCGCCGGGATGAGCTGGCTGAACAGCGACCGGGAGAGGGCCTGCGTGCCACCCTGCACGAGGCCGATGACGGCGGCCAGCGCGTAGAACTGCGCCACCGCCCCGGTCTCCAGGAAGAACGCGGCGAACAGCACGCCGATCCAGGCCAGCAGCGCGCCCAGGACGACCCGCTTGGCCCCGTAGCGGCCCGCCAGCCGGCCGAGCCCCAGCGCCCCGAAGATCGCCACGACCTGCACCATCAGGATCGCGCCGGTGAGCACGTCCTGCGCCAGGTCGAGCTCCTCGGTGGCGTACGTGGCCGACAGCGAGATCACCGTCTGCACGCCGTCGTTGAAGAGCAGGTAGGCGCCGAGGAACCACAGCGTCAGCGGGAAGGCGCGCATCTCGCGGAACGTGGTGGCCAGCTGCCGGAAGCTGCTGCCCGAGCGCACCGCGGAGGCGGCGACCGGGCGGTTGCGGAGCCGGGAGACGGAGAACAGCGTGAACGCGCCCCACCACAACCCCGCCGTCGCCAGGGCGATGCGGACCGCCTCACCGGTCGTCAGGCCGAGGTCCTCGGCGGCGACCACGAGCCCGAGGTGGACGGCCAGCAGCAGCGCGCCGCCCACGTAGCCGAACGCCCAGCCCCGGCTGGAGACCTGGTCGCGCTCGTCGGGACCGGCCAGGTCGGGCAGCCACGAGTAGTAGACGACGGTGGCCGCGCCGAAGCTGATGTTGGCGAGCACGAACAGCAGCGCGCCCATCAGCCACCGGCCGTCGCCGACGAAGAACAGGGCTGTGGTCGCCAGCGCTCCCAGGGCGGCGAACGCGGCGAGCATCTCCCGCTTGCGGCCGGTGCGGTCGGCGACGGCGCCGGTCAGGGGCAGCACGAGCACCTGCAGCACGACCGACGCCGAGAGCACGTAGGAGAACCAGCTGCCCGCCGCGATCGACAGGCCGAGGAAGGACAGCCGCTCGTCCGGGCCGGCGGCGTCCCGCGCGATCGCGGTCAGGTACGGGCCGAGGAAGACGGTCGTCACCGAGGTGTTGAAGACCGACATCGCCCAGTCGTAGGAGTACCAACCGAAGCGTTCGCGCGCGAGGGCGCGGTCGGCCGGCGGGACCGACGGGTCGGCGGAGGGGACGGCGGTGGTCACCGCGGCAGGCTGCCAGGCGGCCGGGCGCCGGTCCAGCACCGGCCGCGAGCGGTCACGGGATGTCCTCCGGGACGACCCCGCCCGGGAAGGCGGCGACGGCGGTCGTCGGCCGGGTCGGGTCCACGAAGGCGGGGCCGTCCGGCTCGCCGGCGCGCAGCGGGCGCAACCCGCGGGTGAGGGCGGCGGCGATGCGCGTGCGGGCGCGGTTGGCGTCGCCGACGCGGCCCATCCGGAGGTCGTCGAAGACGACCGGCGGCCCGACGTGCACCCGCAGCGCCGGCCGCCGTCGGACGGCCCGGAGCGCCGACCGCAGCTTGCCGAGGTCGTTGCCGTACTGCAGCACCTCGTGGGCGCCCCACTGGCTGACCGGGATCACGGGCACCCGCAGCCCCAGGGCCAGCCGCGCCATGCCGGTGCGCCCCCGTTCGGGCCACAGGTCGGGCGCGAGGCCCACCCGGCCCTCGGGGTAGGCGACGACGTGGCCACCGTGCACGAGGGCCACCTCCGTCACCCGGACGGCGTGCCGGGCGAGCTCGGTGCCGCGCTCCACCCGGATGGTGCCCGCGCGCTCGAGGAGGGGGCCGACGGCCGGCGCCGAGAGGATGCCCCCGGTGGCCATGATCCGGGGCGTCACGCCGAGCCGCTGGAGCGCCGCGGCGACGACGAAGGGGTCGAAGTCGCCGATGTGGTTGGCGACCAGCAGCAGCGGGCCGCGCCGCAGCTCCTCGGGGATCTCCCCGGTGACCTCCAGCCTGCCGAAGAGCCCCACCAGCCCGCCGGACGCGCGCAGCAGGAGGCGCCAGAACCACCACGGCGGCGCGACCGCGACGGCGAGCTCACGGGCGAACCACTCGGGGTCCTCGGGGCGCACCAGCGCGGCGAGGTCCTCGGGGAGCGGCGGCGTGCGCGGCCACCGGCCCCGGAGCCGGCTCACGACGGTGGCACCCACTGGCCGCGCTTCTCCAGGACCCCGCGCAGCATCGCCGGCCGGTCGGTCATGACGCCGTCCACCCCGAGGTCGAGCATCGCCTCGGCCTCGGCGGGGTCGTCGACGGTCCACACGTGCACCTGCAGCCCCCGCGCGTGCGCGGCGGCGAGGAACCGCTCGTCGACCAGCGCGCGCCCGCCGAGCTGGAGCGGCACCTGTGCGCAGCCGGCGGAGATGCGCACCAGCCCGGCGGCGCGGGGGGAGTACGACGACAGCCGCAGCGCCGCGACCCCGCGCGGCCCCAGCGAGGTGCAGACCGCCGGGCCGAAGAGCCGCCGGGCGGCGGCGAGGCGGGCGTCGGAGAAGGAGCCCAGGCAGATGCGGTCCAGGACCTTCATGCGCCGCACCAGCCGCACCAGCGGGGCCAGCACGCCGGCGGCCTTGACGTCGAGGTTGAACCGGACGTCGGGCCACGCGCCGAGCAGGTCCTCCAGGCGGACGATCGGCTCCCGGCCGCCGATCCGGGCCTCGGAGACCTGTCTCCACGTGAGGGAGTCGACCCGGCCGCTCTGGCCGGTGACCCGCTCCAGGCTGGGGTCGTGGAAGGCGACGAGGACGCCGTCGGCGGTCACCTGCACGTCGGTCTCGAGGAACCGGTAGCCCAGCTCCACGCAGGCCTCGAAGGCCGGCATGGTGTTCTCCAGGTGCTCGATCGCACCGCCCCGGTGGGCCATCGCCAACGGCGTCGGCGCGTCCAGGAAGGCGAAGCGCGACGCAGGCACGCGTCCACGCTAGTGGCAGGCCTGCGGGGCCGTGCGGGGCCCTTGCGGTGCGGCCGTCGGTGCCCGCCGCCCCACCGACCTGCACCGTTCCGACCGGCGCTCTGGCGTGTCATCCGGGACTGTCGGCAGCGGCGTCTACCGTGCGCAGGCGTGGCACAGCAGCACGCGACCGGCAGCACGGCATCCCTCCCCGTCGCCCCGCTCCCCAGCCGGGGGAGCGGCGAGGAGCGGCGGTGCGGGTGGTGCCGCAAGGTCCTCCCGCAGCAGGGGTCGGTCGGGCGGCCGCGGCTGTACTGCGGGCAGGCCTGCCGCCAGCGGGCCTACGAGCAGCGCTCCGCGACGGCGAAGGCCGGGCTCCCCGGCGACGTGGTGCTCGTGTCGCGGGCCGAGCTCGACGGCCTGCAGGACCGGCTGTACCAGCTGCGCTGCGCCCTCGAGGACGTGCAGACGATGCTGCACGAGCGGCCGACCAAGGCCGAGCTGGAGCGTTCGCTGGCCGACCTTGTCCGCTCCACGGGCCGGCTGGACCGGCTCTGGGTCAGCGAACGCTCCAGCTGACCGGCCGGGTCAGTCCGGGTCCTGCGTGTCGTCGTCGGTGTTCTGGTCGGTCTCCGGGTTGCTGACGTCCGGCAGGTTCTCCCGATCCGCCTCCTCCGGGTCCACGGTCTCGACGACGTCCTCGGTGTTCCCGTCGTTGCGGTCCAACCCGGCCGGGTCGCCGCAGGCGGTCATCGTGGCGCCTCCACCGAAGAGCGCCAGCGAGGTCAGCAGTGCGGCGAGCGGTCGTCGGGTTCTCATGGAGCGAGCCTACGAACCACGGCAGACAGCCGCCCGTCGAAGCACCGACATCCCCGTTCTTACGTCACAGTGACGGAACACCGGTGGTGTCGGTGGGTGGGGGGAACGCGGCGCACGGTCGGATGGTGAGCCCTGGAGCGGTCGACGGCGCTCCGGATCCCACGACGGGCCACGGACTCACAAGATCGTCTGGATCACGATCAACTGATGGGGGAGTCCGCGGTGGGCGTGACCGGCCGAGCCGGCGCTGCCGGCACGCCGCGGCGGCCACTCGGGAGCCACGAACCGGCGTCGCCGACCCCAGGGCCGCCGGCAGTCCGTGCGCGGGACCGGCCAGCGCCTGTGGAGTTCGCCGAGGAGGACGTGGACCGATCGGTCGGGACGGGCACCTGCGGGAAGCGGCGACCCCGGTGATCACGAGCCCCCTCTCGACGCCGATCCACAGCGCCGATAATCGACGTTATGTCAACTAGCGTCGAGACCGCTACGGCGCCCGCCGAGGTATCGCGACCGGCCACTCCTCCTGGCCCCCGGCGGCTGACCCGGGCAGGAGCGATCATCGGAGCATGCCCCGTACCTGGACCCACGTCGGCCGCTGCTGGACCAACGGCGAACCCTTCCTCGCCCTGGACGGCGACCTGCTCCCGGCCTGGCGCGGGATGAGCGAGCAGGCGTACGAGGCCCTGGTGCCGCGGCTGGACTACCAGCTCACCGGCATCCCCGTCGGCGGGAGCACCGCGGCGCTGGTCCTCACCGACCCGGAGGTCGGCGACGAGGGGTGGCTGGAGGTCTTCCGGGCCGATGACGGCGGCGTCGCCGTCGTGCAGGCGAGCGCCGGCGACTACCGGGCCACCCTCGACACCGCGCTGGCCTTCCCGGAGGGCGACGACCAGGTCGGCGACGTCGTGCGGGTGCCGAGCGGGCGGCTGGCGTTCATCAGCGCGGCGCTGGACGGCACCGGCGAGGACGGCGCCTTCCTCCTGCCCGAGTCCCCCGGCCCCACGCCCGACTCCCCCGTGCTGGCCGACGACACCGTCACCGACGCCAGCCCGCTGCTGGTCGTGCCGCCCGGCGCCTTCCGGGTGTCGGTCCTCTGGCGTACCGAGGTCCACGAGGACGCCGCCTTCGCCCGCTGGCTGTTCAACCGCGTGGGCTGACCGCTCACTTCCCCCGGCCGGGGCGGTCCACCCTGCAGCAACCGCCTCGACCACCGGGAGCCCGCATGTCCTCCGCCGTCCGCCCGATCCTCCTCACGCCCGACGTCGAGCGGCTGCGCGCCTTCTACGTCGGTCTCCTCGGTGCCGAGGAGACCGAGCGCTTCCCGGAGGACGGCCCGCTGTTCTACCTGGGCCTGCGCATCGGGGACTCCCACCTCGGGCTGACCGCGGAGCCGGCCGTCGCGCCCGGGCCGCCGGGCAGGGTCCTGATCAGCATCGAGGTGCCCGACGTCGACCAGGTCCTCCCCCGGGTCGCCGAGCTGGGCGGCTCCGCGCCGTCGGGGTCGGCCGACATGCCGTGGGGCCAGCGGGTCGCGCACGTCGCCGACCCCGACGGCAACGCGGTCAACCTGACCCAGCAGCTGTGAGCGCCCGCCGCTCCAGGGCGGTGACTCCCGCCCGACCGCGGCGGGTTCCTCCGGGACTCGACGGGGTAGGCGTCGGCGGACCGCCCCCGAAGCCGCAGGAGGAACCCGTGACCGAGGCCCGTCCCGACACCGACGAGCAGCACGAGCCCGGTGGCACCCCCTCCCCCGGCAGGCAGGACCTCACCGGCCGGCCGCTCACGCCCGGCACGGGCGACGACGGCGGTGCGCAGGCGATCCCCGGCGCCTACGAGGCGGACGAGGCGGAGCAGGAGCGCGGCAAGGCGGTCAAGCCGGGCAACTGACCGTCAGCGGCCCGAGACGGCGACCCGCAGGCCCAGCGCGACCAGCACCGTGCCGCTGATCGCCTCCAGCCGCCGATGAACCCGGGGCCTCCGGAACCAGGTGCCCGCACGGGCCACCGCGGCCGCCAGCCCCAGGTAGAGCGCCGTCTCAACGACGACCTGCAGCAGGGCCAGCGCCGCCGTCGTGGCGAGCACAGGGCCCTCGGCCGGCACGAACTGCGGGTAGAACGCCAGCACGAAGACGGCGGCCTTGGGGTTGGCCAGCTGCACCACGACGCCCTCGCCGAACGCCGCCCACCACCCCCGGCGCCCCGGGGTGGCCGGCTCCGGTGCGACCGCAGCGCTGCCCCGGTCCCGCCAGGCCGCCCGCCAGGCCCGGAGCCCGAGGAACAGCAGCACCACGGCACCGACCACGCGCAGCACCAGGTAGGCGACCTCCGAGGCGGCCACCAGCGCCGCGAACCCGGCCCCCGCCGCCAGCGCCCACAGGTAGAGGCCGAGCTCCAGGCCGAGGACCGTCGGCACGGCGCCGCGCAGGCCGCGCAGGGCCGCCCGCCGGAGGATGAGCGCCATCGCCGGCCCGGGCGACGCCGAGATGAGCAGCACGGCGAGCAGGAACGCCGGCACCGTCGTCAGGACCTCCACGCCGACGATGGTGGCAGCGGTGGGTCAGGACGTCGACGAGGTTCCGTCCCCTCCGCGCGGTCGGCGGTCGCGCCAGCTCCGGCCCTGCAGCCACCACTGCAGGCGCGCGGTGATCCACGGCAGGGCCAGGTAGGTCATCACCGGCGTCAGCGCCAGCGTGACGGCCAGCACCCGCAGCACCACGTGGACGTCGGCGAGCGCCGCCCCCAGCGTCACGGTGGCCAGCAGGTTGACCGGGAAGAACACCAGCCAGATCGTCACCGCCTGCTTCCACCGGGGCGGCGCGGCCGGTGCAGGGGTCTGCTCCACCGTCCCGGTGACGGGCGCGTCGAACCAGCCCTCGATGCCGGTGCGCCGCTCGGTGCGGGTGACCTCGGCCAGCCCCTGCGCCGAGCGCAGCCACCACCGCCGCTCCGTGGAGGCCTCCCAGGCGTCCAGGGCGGTCTGGTCGGCGAACCGGACGAGCATGTGCCACTCGTCGGCGTCGTGCCGGGAGCGCACCCAGCCGCCGCCAAGGAAGCCGGGGAAGGTCTCCGCCATGCCGAAGCCGGCGCGGATCCACGCCGTCATCTCGCGCGTGTGCGCCGGGTCGGCGCGCCGCGTGAAGGACACCGTCACCGGGAGGTCGTCCCGGGTGAGGGCGGTCGTCGTCGTCATACACCCAGGATCGCCCGGAGCCGGGTCCGCCGGGTCCCCCGAGGCGGTGTGAGCCCTGCCTCCCCCGACACCCCCGCCGCTCCCCGGTCGCTGACAGGTCCGTGCGGTTGACTCCCGGGCGTGGAGGTCCTCGCCCGCTTCTGGGCCCGCGTGACGGCGACGGTCCCGGACCTCTCGACGACGGTCCTGCTCGCCACCGCCGCCGCCGCTGCGGTGCTGGTCCTCTCCCCCACCCTCTGGCGGCGGGCCCGTTCGGTGGTGACGATCGCCCACGAGGGTGCGCACGGGCTGGTGGCACTGGCCGCCGGGCGGCGGCTCGCCGGCATCCGGCTGCACTCGGACACCTCGGGGCTGACCGTCTCCGCCGGGCGGCCGACCGGCCTCGGCATGGTGCTGACCTGCGCCGCCGGCTACACCGGCCCCGCCCTCTTCGGCCTCGGTGCGGCCGCCCTGCTCGCCGCCGGGCACGCGATCGGGTTGCTCTGGGCGCTGCTGCTGCTCCTGGCCCTGCTGCTCGTGCAGATCCGCAACTTCTACGGGCTGTGGTCGGTGCTGGTCACCGGCGCGGTCGTCTTCGCCGCCACGTGGTGGCTGCCGCCGGCCGGGCAGGCGGTGTTCGCCGCGGTGGCGACGTGGTTCCTCCTGCTGGCCGCTCCGCGCGCCGTCCTCGAGCTCCAGGGTGCCCGCCGACGGCGGGCTGCGCGGGACTCCGACGCCGACCAGCTGGCCCGGCTCACCCCCTTGCCCGCCATCGTGTGGGTCGGCGTCTTCCTGCTCGTCGACGTCGGCGCCCTCGTTCTGGGCGCGAGCTGGTTGATCGGCGCGACCACCGGCTGAGCCGGGGCTATGTTGGGGATAACGGTAGTCGTCACCGAGCGCGCACGACGACCCCAGCCGGTGGTCGTCGTCCCAGCCGCGCGGGGCCGGGCTCCGGTCGCGCGGCGGCGGTCAGCCGCGCGAGCGCCGCCGCGGCTCGCAGCCGGGTGGCTGGCGCACCGGGTCGACGTCGGGCGGCGGCGGCAGCTCGAGCACCACGTCGTCGTGGTCGATGCGCACCTGCCGGCCGTGGTGGCTGATGTCGAGCGGATCGCCGTCCACCAGGCGGTAGGTCGCCTGGTCCCGCTCCACGGTGACGGTGAGCTTCCGGCCCCGGTAGACCACCCGGAAGCGCAGCCGGCTGATCCGCTCGGGCAGCCGCGGCGCGAAGGAGAGCCGGCCCCCGTGGTCCCGGAGCCCGCCGAAGCCGGCGACGGCGACTGTCCACCCCCCTGCCAGCGAGGCGATGTGCAGCCCGTGGCCGGAGTTGTGGTGCAGGTTCTGGATGTCGGTGAGCGCCGCCTCGGCCCAGTACTGGTGGGCGAGCTCCAGGTGGCCGGTCTCGGCGGCGACGACCCCCTGCTGGGTCGCCGACAGCGACGAGTCGCGGGTGGTGCGCTGCTCGTAGTAGGCGAAGTCCGCGATCTTCTCCTCGAGGGTGAACGCGTCGCCCCGCAGGTGCAGGGCCATCACCAGGTCGGCCTGCTTGACCACCTGCTTCCGGTACAGCTCGAAGTAGGGGTAGTTCAGCAGCAGCGGGTAGTGCTCGCGCGGCGTGCCGGCGAAGTTCCACTCCTCGTGGTGGGTGAAGCCGTCGGACTGCATGTGCACGCCACGCTGGGTGTCGTAGGGCACCGCCATGAGCGCCGCCCCGCGCAGCCACTCCTCCACCTCCTCGTCGGTGACCTGCAACCGGGTCGCCACGGCGGGCTGCCGACGCACCGCGGCGGCGGCCTCCTGCAGGTTCCGCTGCGCCATGAGGTTGGTGTAGACGTTGTTGTCGACGACGGCCGTGTACTCGTCGGGACCGGTCACCCCGTCGATCCGGAAGCCGTGCTCGGTGTCGAAGTGACCGAGCGAGGCCCACAGCCGGGCGGTCTCGATGAGCAGCTCGGCGCCGTAGTCGCGGTCGAAGGCGTCGTCCAGCGTGGCGTCGTGGTAGCGGACGACGGCGTCGGCGATGTCGGCGTTGATGTGGAAGGCGGCCGTGCCCGCGGGCCAGTAGCCCGACGTCTCCTCGCCCCGGATCGTCCGCCACGGGAACGCGGCCCCGCGCAGGCCCAGCACGCGGGCGCGCTCACGGGCCAGGCCCAGGGTGGTGTGCCGCCAGATCAGCGCGTCTCGGGCGGCGTGCGGCGCGGTGTAGGTGAGCACCGGCAGCACGTAGGTCTCGGTGTCCCAGAAGGTGTGCCCGTCGTAGCCGGGCCCGGTCAGCCCCTTGGCCGGGATCGCCTGCCGCTCGGCGCGGAGCCCCGCCTGCAGGACGTGGAACATGCCCACCCGCACGGCCTGCTGCAGCTCGTCGTCGCCCACCACCTCGACGTCGGCCTCGTCCCAGTGCTGGGCCAGGAGCTCGCGCTGCTCGCGGAGCAGGCGCTCGAAGCCGGCGAGCTTCGCCGTCGCCAGCGCCGCCTCCACCTGGTCGCGCAGCGCCGCGCCCGAGCGGCGCGAGGACCAGCCGTAGGCGAGGAACTTGATGATCTTCATCGAGCCCCCGGGCGGGATGCGGGCCGCGAGGGTGTACCGGGCCAGGTCGCCGACGGCCTCGATGTCCTCGGTGCAGCTGTCGGGGACCTCGATCAGGTGGTCCATGCCGGCCGCCATGCGCAGCTGGCTGCGCTTCGTGCGGTGCACCAGCACCGCGCGGCGGCCCCGGCCGGCGGCGAGCTCGCACTGCAGTGGGCGGGCCAGGGCGGCAGCACCACGCGGGTCGCGGTCGCCGTCGGGGGCGCCGTCCTCGTTGGCCAGCAGGTCCGACTGCAGGGCGACGTAGAGGTCGCCGAGGTCGTCGGTGACCTCCACCTGGTACTCGATCGCGGCGATCGACCGGCGGGCCAGCGACACCAGGCGCGTGCTGGTCACCCGCACGGTCCGGCCGCTGGGCGAGCGCCACTCCGTGGACCGGCGCAGCACCCCGGCCCGCAGGTCCAGGGTGCGCCGGTGGTCGATGACCTCGCCGTAGTTGAGGTCCAGCGGCGAGTCCTTCACCAGCAGCCGGATCAGCTTGCCGTCGGTCACGTTGACGACGGTCTGCCCCATCTCCGGGAAGCCGTAGCCCGCCTCGGCGTAGGGCAGCGGCCGCTCCTCGAAGAAGCCGTTGAGGTAGGTGCCGGGGACGACGACCGGCTCGCCCTCCTCCAGCGAGCCGCGCATGCCCAGGTGCCCGTTGGCCAGGGCGAAGACCGATTCGTGCACCCCGAGGCTGCCGTGGTCCATCCCGACCTCGGTGAGCGCCCACGGCTGGACCGGGAAGACCGCCCGCCCCTCGGTCATGGTCGCTCCAGCAGCTCGGCCAGGTCGGTCACGACGACGTCGGCCCCGGCCTCGCGCAGCCCCTCGGCGTGCCCCACGCGGTCGACGCCGACGACGTGGGCGAACCCGCCCGCGCGCCCGGCGGCCACCCCGGCCAGGGCGTCCTCGAAGACGACGGCCTCCTGCGGGCTCACCCCCAGGGCGTGCGCGCCGGCCAGGAAGGTGTCGGGCGCGGGCTTGCCCGCCAGCCCCCGCTCCCGCGCGACGACGCCGTCCACCCGGGTGTCGATCAGGTCGGCGAAGCCGCCGGCGGCCACCACCTGCTCGCCGTTGGCCGAGGCGGTCACCACCGCGGTGGCCAGGCCCGCCTCCTTCACCGCCCGCAGGTAGCGCACCGAGCCCTCGTACACCTCGACGCCGTGCTCCTCGAGCTCCCGCTGCACCAGGTCGTTCTTGCGGGTGGCCACTCCCTGCACCGTCTCGGCGTCCGGGGGGTCGCCGAGCTCGCCCTCGGGCAGGACGATGCCCCGGCTGGCGAGGAAGTCGCGGACGCCGTCGGCCCGCGGCTTGCCGTCGACGTACCGGTTGTAGTCGTCCTGGGTGAACTCCGGTGCCGCCGGGTCGTGCGCCCGCAGGAACTCGTCGAAGGTCCGCTTCCAGGCCGCCATGTGGACCGTGGCGGTCCGGGTGAGGACGCCGTCGAGGTCGAACAGGCAGGCCCGGACGCCGCCGGGGAGGCCGACCGATCGGGTGGTGGACACGACGCGACGCTACCGGCGCCGGGCGCTGCGCACGTCCTGGGACGGCGCCCGGGCGCGCTGCGGGCGTCCGGCCCGACGGGCGCCGGGCGGTGGAGCTGCCTAGGGTCCGACGGGGACGCTCCGGCGGCCCCGCCCATCGACCGACCGCCCCGAGGGAGAGGACCACCATGGCCGACCGGCCCACCCCGCCCAACCCCTACGACTTCCTGCCGCAGGTGCCGGGCTTCACCGTGACCAGCAGCGACCTGTCCGACGGGCAGGCCATGGCGATGCCGCACGTCAGCGGTGTGATGGGCGCCGGCGGCGAGGACCGCTCCCCCCAGCTGTCGTGGTCCGGCTTCCCCGAGGGCACCCGCAGCTTCGCCGTCACCGTCTACGACCCGGACGCTCCGACCGCCAGCGGCTTCTGGCACTGGGCGGTGGCGAACATCCCCGCGTCGGTGACCGAGCTGCCCTCCGGCGCCGGCGACAAGGACGCCCCGCAGCTCCCCGAGGGAGCCGTGCAGCTGCGCAACGACGGCGGCTTCGCCGGGTACGTCGGCGCCGCTCCCCCGCCCGGGCACGGGCCGCACCGCTACTTCGTGGTGGTGCACGCGGTCGACACCGACCGGCTCGAGGTGGACGCGAGCACCACGCCAGCGGTGCTGGGCTTCAACCTGTTCTCGCACACGCTCGCCCGCGCGACCCTGGTGGCCACGTACGAGCAGGGCTGACCGGCCGCGTCCGCGCGTCTCCGCACCGCCACGGCCCGCCGCCGGCCGCTTGAACGTTGAAGCGGCCACCGTGGGGTGGGTGCGGCGGCCGCCGTCGGGTGGGTAGCTCCCCGCCATGGCGACGTCGTCCCCCCGCCCGGGCCGGCGCGGCCCGGGGCGCGTGCGCCGGCTGCCCGTTCCCGGGCTGCTGGTGGCCCTGCTGGCCTCGTTGGTGGGCTCGTTGCTCGCGCCGGTCCCGGCCGCGGCCGCATGGCCCTCGGCCCAGGAGGTCGTCTCGGCCATGACGGCGGCCTACGGCACGCAGGGCACGCTGGCGGTGGCGGTCGCCCGGCAGCCCGACCCGACGGGCGGCCGCTCGGCCCGGGCGGCGGAGGCGGCCACGGCGCGGGCGGCCGCGTTCCGGGCCGACAACGGCGACGTGGCCGGGCGGCCGATCCCGGGCGCGTCGATGGTGAAGCTGTACATGGCCGCGGACCTCCTGCACCGCGCCCGGACGGGGCGCCTGGCCCTGGACCGGGAGGACTTCGCGCTCCTGCAGGCGATGGTCCGGCGGTCCGACGACCCCGCGGCCTCGCAGCTGTGGGTGCGCTACGGGGGCGCGCAGATGGTGGTGGACGTCGCCGAGCGGTACGGCCTGAGCGCCACCAGCCCCCCGGCGGTGCCCGGCCAGTGGGGCCAGACCTTGACCAGCGCCCGCGACCTCGCCCGGTTCCTGTCGCTGCTGCCCACGGTCGCGCACCCCGCGGACGCCGCGGCCATCCTCGCGTGGATGCGGCTGGCCACGCCGATCGCGGCCGACGGCTTCGACCAGGAGTTCGGCGTCTTCGGCGCCGTCCCCGGGCGACCGGCGGTCAAGCAGGGGTGGATGTGCTGCGTCGCGGGGAACCGGCACCTGCACTCGGTCGGGGTGATCGGGCGCAAGGTCGTCGTGCTGCTCAGCGAGGTCCCCGCATCCGTGGGCTGGGACGCCGCCCGCGCCGCCCTCGACGCCGCGGCGGCGCAGCTGCCCACGCCGCGGGACTCCTGATCCTGCGCGGGCTCAGCCCGGCGGCAGCTCGGCCACGGCGGTGGTCGCGATGCGGGCGAAACCGATGCGCTCGTACACCCGCGCCACGTCGTCGTCACCGGCGGCCAGGAAGACCAGGTCCGCGGTCTCCCGGGCGTGCGCGGTCAGGGCCGAGGCGACGCCGGCGCCCAGCCCGCGGCCGCGCAGCCGCGGCAACGTCGCCACCCCGACGATCTCGCTCACCTCGGTGCCGTCGACGTCGAGGGGCTGGTGCGAGCCCACCGCGACCGGCTGGCCGTGGTCGATGGCGACCATCATGACGGTCCGCCCGTCGGCGATCCGCTCGCGCAGCACCTCGGTGCGGCGCACCGCCTCCGGCGACTCCTCCGGCGCCCTCTCCTCCACGTCGACGGCTCCCCCGGGGTGGGCGAAGCCGAGCGCGGCCACGTGCTGGTAGTGCGGCAGCTCCGGGTCCTCGGCGCCGACCAGGAAGAGGCGGACCCCCGCCGGCAGGACGACGTCGACGGGTTCGTCGGCCACGAGCAGCGGCAGCTCCTCGACGGCCATCCCTGCCGCACGGACGGCGGCCCCCACCTCCGGCGAGCACTCGGGGATCCACTCCAGGGCCGTCGGCAGGCCGACCGCCCGCTGCAGCTCCAGGGCCGCCCGCACGTCCTCGGCGGTGACCTGGCCACCGTCGTGCCGGGGGCGGGCGGGGTAGGGCCAGGCGGGATCGGCGATCGGGACGTCGAGCGCCCCGGCGGTCTGGATCCGCGCGTCCGGCTGGGGCGCGGCGGCGAAGTAGCGCTCGATGCACTCGAGCAGCCCCGGGCGGGTCGGCACGGGGAAACACTAGACCGGCTCCGTCCCGTCGGGGCTCCGCACGCCCCCGGTACCCCGTGGCCCGACCCGCCTGGGTGACCCGCGCGCACCCCGCCCCGGGGGTGGACGGCACGATGGGGCGCGTGACGGCTGGGACTCGTGGCTCCATCTCGCCCTACGCGGTGTTCGACCGCGACTCGTGGCGAGCCCTGGCCGCGGGCTCGGTCCTGCCGCTGGACGCCGCCGAGCTGGAGACCCTCGCCTCCCTGGGTGACCGCATCGACCTGGACGAGGTCGCCACGGTCTACCTGCCGCTGGCCCGCCTGCTGAGCCTGCACGTGACCGCCAGCCGCCGCCTCTGGGCGGCGCAGAGCGAGTTCCTCGGCAACGCCACGGCCAAGGTGCCGTTCGTCATCGCCGTCGCCGGCAGCGTCGCCGTCGGGAAGAGCACGACCGCGCGCCTGCTGCAGACGCTGCTGGCGGCCACCCCCGGCGCCCCCCGGGTCGACCTGGTCACCACCGACGGCTTCCTGCTGCCCAACGCCGTGCTGCAGGAGCGCGGCCTGCTGGGGCGCAAGGGCTTCCCGGAGAGCTACGACCGGCGGGCGCTGCTGCGCTTCCTGGCCGACGTGAAGTCCGGGCGCGAGGAGGTCTTCGCGCCGGTGTACGACCACCAGTCCTACGACATCGTGCCCGGCCGCGTGCAGGCGGTGGACCGGCCGGACATCCTCGTGCTCGAGGGGCTGAACGTCCTGCAGGCGGGCCGGCGCACGGACGGGTCGGCCCCGGAGATCTTCCTCTCGGACTTCTTCGACTTCTCGGTCTACGTCGACGCGGCGGAGGCCGACATCCAGCGCTGGTACGTCGAGCGGTTCCAGGCCCTGCGCCGGACGGCGTTCCAGGACACCACGGCCTACTTCCACCGCTTCGCCGACCTCACCGACGACCGGGCCCGGGAGACGGCGCTGGGCATCTGGTCGGCGGTGAACGGCCCGAACCTCCGGGACAACATCGCCCCGACCCGGTCGCGGGCGCGGCTGGTGCTGCAGAAGTCCGCGGACCACTCGGTGCGCCGGGTGCTGCTGCGCAAGCTCTAGGCCCGACACGCCGCGGCCGACCTGGGCCGATGCCCGGCGTGACCGGCGGCCATGGCAGGACCTGCCAACTCCTCCGGGTGGATTGGTGACCCGGCTCACGCGCTCTGCTTCAGGACGCGCGCACACCTGCCGAATCCAGGAGTCAGACGAGCGCGGTGCGCAACCCGGACCGGTCGTCCTGGAAACCGACGAAGAGGAACCGTCATGTGCCACCACGCAACGCCCTGCCCCGACGTAGCCAGCGAGGCGCGCGACCTCGCCGCCGTGGTCAGCAGCCACCCCGAGCAGGGTTGGCGCCTCCTGTGCAACGGCGTCGTGCTCTTCGACGACGACGGCGAACTGCTCCCCGACGGCCGGGCCGTCCCCGACCACCACGTCTGGCTGGCCCCCGCCTGAGCGGCCCCCTGCAGGGTCCCGGAGGAGCACGTCGCGCCCCGACTGGAGGGCGCGACGCAGCGCGGTAGGCGCATCCGTGACCGGCACCCTGCCGCCGGGTGCCGACGCTAGGCCGGGGCCCCGACCACGTCGGCCGTCGTCCCGAGGTCGTCGGGGTGCCCCTGACCGCGTGAGGGCACCGCACCGTTCCCCGAGGGCGCGTGCGCGCCGAAGTCGTGGTCCTCGAACGCCTCCGGCGGCGGGCAGGAGCACACCAGGTTGCGGTCGCCGTAGGCCTGGTCGATGCGGCGGACGGGGCTGAGGTAGCTGCGGCCCTGCAGCGCACGCACCGGGTAGACCGCCTCGCTGCGCGGGTAGGGCCGACCCCACTCCCCCGCCACCATCGCCAGGGTGTGCGGCGCGTTGCGCAGCGGGTTGTCGGTGCGGTCGTACTCCCCCGTCGCGACCTTCTCGATCTCCGCGCGGATCGCGACCATGGCGTCGACGAAGCGGTCGAGCTCCGCCTTGTCCTCGCTCTCGGTCGGCTCGACCATGAGCGTGCCGGCGACCGGGAAGCTCATGGTCGGGGCGTGGAAGCCGAAGTCGATCAGGCGCTTGGCGATGTCGTCGTTCGTCACGCCCGTCGCCTTGGTCAGCGGGCGGATGTCGAGGATGCACTCGTGGGCCACCAGCCCCGTGGCGCCGGTGTAGAGGACCGGGTAGTGGTCGCGCAGGCGGGCCGCGACGTAGTTGGCCGCCAGGATGGCGTGCTCGGTCGCCCGGGTCAGCCCGTCGGGCCCCATCAGCCGCATGTAGGCCCAGCTGATCGGCAGGATGCCCGCCGACCCCCAGGGCGCCGCGGAGACGACCGGGCCGGAGGCGCCGGTGTCCACGACCGGGTGCCCGGGCAGGAACGGCAGCAGGTGCTCGCGGACGGCGACCGGGCCGACCCCCGGGCCACCGCCGCCGTGCGGGATGCAGAACGTCTTGTGCAGGTTCAGGTGGCTGACGTCGGAGCCGAACCGGCCCGGGCGGGCGAGCCCGACGAGCGCGTTGAGGTTGGCGCCGTCGACGTACACCTGGCCGCCGGCGTCGTGCACCGCGGCGCAGATCTCCTGGATGTCGGCCTCGAACACCCCGTGCGTCGACGGGTAGGTGATCATGAGTCCCGCGAGCCGGTCGGCGTGCTGGTCGACCTTCGCGTGCAGGTCGGCGACGTCGACGTTCCCGGCCTCGTCGCAAGCCACGACGACGACGCGCATGCCGGCCATGACGGCGCTGGCGGCGTTGGTGCCGTGCGCCGAGCTCGGGATCAGGCAGACGTCGCGGTGGCCCTCGCCCCGCGAGCGGTGGTAGCCGCGGATGGCCAGGAGACCGGCGAACTCGCCCTGCGAGCCGGCGTTGGGCTGCACGCTCACCCCGGCGTAGCCGGTCACCTCGGCCAGCCCCGCGCACAGCTCGTCGATCAGCTGCCGGTAGCCGCGGGCCTGCTCGGCCGGGGCGAACGGGTGCAGGTGCGCGAACTCCGGCCAGGTGATCGCCGCCATCTCGGCCGCGGCGTTGAGCTTCATCGTGCAGGAACCCAGCGGGATCATCGTGCGGTCCAGCGCCAGGTCCTTGTCGCTCAGCGAGCGCAGGTAGCGCAGCATCGCCGTCTCCGAGCGGTGCGCGGAGAAGACCGGGTGGGTGAGGAACGGCGTCCGGCGGCGAAGCGCGGCCGGGAGAGCGTCGGCACCGGCGTCGTCGAGCGCCGTCTCGTCGGCGGGGACCCCGAAGGACTCGGCGACGGCGAGCAGGACGGCCGGCGTCGTCGTCTCGTCGCAGGCGACGGCGACCGTGTCGGCGTCGACCAGGCGCAGGTTGATCCGCCGCTGCGCCGCCGCGGCGACCACCTCGGCGGCGCGTCCGGGCACCGCCACCTCGACGGTGTCGAAGAAGTGCTCGTGCACGATCTCCAGCCCGCCGGCGCGCAACCAGCCGGCCAGCACCGTCGCGCCGCGGTGCACCCGGGCGGCGATGGCGGTGAGCCCCTCGGGGCCGTGGTAGACGGCGTAGGCGCCGGCCATGACGGCCAGGAGCACCTGCGCGGTGCAGATGTTGCTGGTCGCCTTCTCCCGGCGGATGTGCTGCTCGCGGGTCTGCAGCGCCAGCCGGTAGGCGACGTCGCCGTCGGCGTCCACCGAGACACCGACCAGGCGGCCGGGGAGCTGGCGGGCCAGCCCCTCGCGCACCGACAGGTAGCCGGCGTGCGGGCCGCCGTAGCCCATGGGGACGCCGAAGCGCTGGGACGTGCCGCAGGCGACGTCGGCGCCCCACTCCCCCGGCGCCTCCAGCAGGGTGAGTGCCAGCAGGTCGGCGGCGACGACGACGGCCGCGCCGGCCTCGTGCGCGGCGGCGGCGAGCGCGCGGTGGTCGCGGACGGCCCCGCTGGCGCCCGGGTAGGACAGCAGCACGCCGAACGCGCCGGCCTCGGGCAGGTCGGTGGGCCAGCCGGCGGAGAGGTCGGCGACGTGCAGCCGGATGCCCAGCGGCTCGGCGCGGGTCTGCAGCACGCCCAGCGTCTGCGGCAGCGTGTCCCGGTCGACGACGAAGACGGCGTCACCCTTCGCCCTGCCGGCCCGGCGGACCAGGGTCATCGCCTCGGCGGCCGCGGTCGCCTCGTCGAGCATCGAGGCGCCGGCCACGGGCAGCCCGGTCAGGTCGGCGACCGTCGTCTGGAAGTTGATCAGCGCCTCCAGGCGGCCCTGGCTGATCTCGGGCTGGTAGGGCGTGTAGGCGGTGTACCAGGCCGGGTTCTCCAGCACCGTGCGCTGGATGACCGGTGGGGTGATCGTGCCCGAGTAGCCCAGGCCGATCATCGAGGTGAAGACCTCGTTGGCGGCCGCGCGCTCGCGCAGCAGCGCGAGGACGGCGGCCTCGCTCTCGGCGGGCGGCAGGTCCAGTGGCGCGCGGTCGCGCACGCCCTCGGGGACGCAGGCGTCGACGAGCGACTCCAGCGACGGGTGGCCGACGACCTCGAGCATCGCCGCGGTGTCGTCCGGCCGGGGACCGATGTGCCGCCCGGCGAAGGACCCGGCGGTGTCGAGGGCGTTCAGCGAGGGCAGCGGTCCGGCGATCGGCGTGGTGGCCTCACCCGTGGACGCGGCAGCGCGGTCGGTCACTGCTCGGACGGTACCAGCGAGCGTTCCCGGCGAGCGCGCGCCCGGAGGACGACCTAGGCCGTCGCCACCCGGCGCCGGCGGCGCAACGACAGCTCGTCGTCCGACGGGACGACCTGACCGCCGTCGATGCGCTCCGCGGGCAGCTCGGCCAGCTCGCCGGAGAGCTCCCGCAGGGCGCCGGAGACCGCGATGCCGAACACGCCCTGGCCGCCGGCGAGCAGGTCGACGACCTCCTCGGCGGAGGTGCACTCGTACACGGTCGCGCCGTCGGAGAAGAGGGTGACGTTGGCCAGCTCCTTCACCCCGCGCTGGCGGAGGTGGTCGACGGCCTTGCGGATGTTCTGCAGCGAGACGCCGGTGTCCAGCAGCCGCTTGACGACCTTGAGCACCAGGATGTCGCGGAAGGAGTAGAGCCGCTGGGTGCCCGAGCCGGTGGCGCTGCGCACCGACGGGGACACCAGGCCCGTGCGCGCCCAGTAGTCCAGCTGGCGGTAGGTGATGCCGGCGGCGGCGCAGGCGGTCGGACCGCGGTAGCCGACCAGGTCGGTGTCGACCTCGTCGTACTGCGGCGCACCGACGGCGGCATCGCTGAACAGCTGACCTTGCGAGCCGTTGCCCTGGTCGCTCACGTCCGGCGTCCTCCTCTGTCCCGCCACAGCCGCGGCGGTAGACGGTTCGGCACCCGTCACCTCAGGTGTCACACCGTTGTCGTTCGCCGACGGTAAGCCGGGCCCGGAGGCCGGTCAACTGAGCGGTGCGGCGTGTCGCCACACCAGCCCCATTTCGGGTGACGGAAGCGGCGCGCCTGCCGATACCTACCCGATGGGCCCTCTAAGCGGGCCCGCCGCCGGAGCCGGAGCCGGCCCCGAAGTCCTCCGGCGAGATCTGGTCGAGGAACTCGCGGAACTTCTCGACCTCGTCCTCCTGCTCGTCGGGAATCTCGATGCCCACCTCGTCGAGGAGGTCGTCGGCGCCGAAGATCGGCGCCCCGGTGCGCACCGCGAGCGCCACCGCGTCGGAGGGGCGGGCGCTCACGATGCGGTCGTCGCCGAAGACGAGCTCGGCGATGTAGATGCCGTCGCGCATCTCGGTGATGTTGACCGCCTCCAGCTCGGCTCCCAGCGTGCGCACGACCTCGCGCAGCAGGTCGTGGGTCATCGGGCGGGCCGGGCGCACGCCCTGCTGCTCGAACGCGATCGCGGCCGCCTCGACGGCGCCGATCCAGATCGGCAGGTAGCGCTCCCCCTGCGTCTCCTTGAGCAGCAGGATCGGCTGGTTGCCGGGCAGTTCGACGCGGACGCCGACGACTCGAAGCTCCTGCACGGTGCGGCTCCCTCGGCTGCGGCCCGGGTTCGGGCGGGACGGTGTGGTCAGGCGGCCGGTGACGCGTCGACCCGGCGGCGGGCCGGACCGCGACGGCTCAACGGTACGCCCGCTCAGGGGCGGAGGAGGTCCCGCAGGCGCGTCTCGAGCAGGGCGGTGTGCAGCTGCGCGGAGAGCGCGGCCAGCTCCTGCAGCTTCTCGGTGGCGCGCGTGCGCGCCTCCTCGGAGCGCGCCCGCAGCACCGGGGCGACGAGCTGCTCGACGAGCCCCGCCTCGCGCTCCACGGCGCTGCGGTAGACCCGCAGGTGCCGCGGCTCGATGCCGTGCCGGGCGAGCCCGGCGGCCGCGCGCGCGATGGGGAGGTCCGCGGCGGGGTGCCGGCCCTCGGCGTCGGTGGAGAGGAGCCCGAACTGCACGCAGTCGGCCAGCTGCCCGGGCTCCAGCCCGGCGGCCCGCGCGAACTGCTCGGCGGTCAGCGGCGCCGTCGCCCCCTCCTCGGTGGAGGCGGGGGGCAACGGCGCGGAGCCGCTCGTGCCGGGCAGCGGCTCCCCGCGGTCGAGGGCGTCGAGGTGGTCCTTGATCACCCGCAGCGGCAGGTAGTGGTCCCGCTGGGCGGTCAGCACGTAGCGCAGCCGGCTGACGTCGGCCCGCGAGAACTTCCGGTAGCCCGACGGCGTGCGCTGCGGGTGGACCAGGTCCTCGGACTCCAGGTAGCGGATCTTGCTGATCGTCACGTCGGGGAAGTCGTCGCGCAGCACCGCCAGCACCTCGCCGATGGTCAGGCGGGGTGCGTGCTGGTCGCCGGCGTCCCCGAGCGCACGCTCGCGCTCGGGCACGGCGGTCACGCCCCTCTCTCCCCGGGACCGCGTCTGGGCGTCCCGGTCCGCGGTCCCGACATGCGCAGAATCGCCGGTCGGCTAGCGCGCGGCCGGCTCGCCGGTGCGCGGGCCGGTCAGGTACACCAGGCGGAACTTGCCGATCTGCACCTCGTCGCCACCGGCGAGAGTGGCGACGTCGACCGGCTCGCGGTTGACGTAGGTGCCGTTCAGGCTGCCGACGTCGTGCACCGAGAAGCCGCCGCCCTCGCGGTGGAACTCGACGTGCCGGCGGCTGACCGTGACGTCGTCCAGGAAGATGTCGCTGTCGGGGTGCCGGCCGGCGGTGGTGACGTCCTGGTCGAGCAGGAACCGGCTGCCGGCGTTGGGGCCGCGCTTGACCACCAGCAGCGCCGACCCGGCGGGCAGCGACTCGACGGCGCCCGCGTGCGCGTCGGCCGCCTCCACCGCCTCCGGCTGGTCGCCGGTGTCCTCGCCGCCGACCTTCGGGATCACGCTCGTGGCCTCGCCCACGCGCTCCGGGGAGAGCGCCGCACCGCACTGCGCGCAGAAGCGACTGCCCTCGGGGTTCTCGTGGCCACATCGAGTGCAGTGCACGTTGCGTCTCCTCCGGTGCGAGGGGCCCGCCGCGGACCTGGAACGGGCCGCGGGCGGCCGGCGGACGGTGGGCCGGGCGGCCCGCCGTGGGTCGGCCGCCGCGGGTGGGCGGCGGACCGTGGGTCATGGAACCAGCCGGTCGGCCCGAGGGTCAACCGGAGGTGCAGGGCCGGGGGGCGGCTTCGCCGCAGGTCCCCCGCTGTTCTTCGCCCCGCAGCGATCATAGTGATCGATCGCCGCAGTCAGCCTCCCGGCGGGCCGGTCACGTGCCGTCGACCACGGCCTGGTACGCGTCGGCGTCGAGCAGCTGCCCGGTGGGGTCGCCGCCCTCCCCCTGCACCGCGATGTCGACCAGCCAGCCCTCGCCGTACGGGTCGGCGTTGATGGTCTCCGGCGCGTCGGTCAGGCGGTCGTTGACCGCGGCCACCACCCCGGCGACGGGCGCGTAGACGTCGGAGACGCTCTTGGTCGACTCCACCTCGCCGATCGGCGTGCCGGGGGCGACCTCGGCCCCCACCTCGGGCAGCTGCACGAAGACGATGTCCCCGAGCGCGTCCTGGGCGTGGTCGGTGATGCCGACCCGGACGACGGTCGACGTGCCGTCGGTCCCCTGCACCATCGCCCACTCGTGCTGGTCGGTGTAGCGGCGGTCGTCGGGCGTGCTCATGCGGCGGTCGTCTCCCGGTGAGGTGGTGCAACGGCCTCGGCGCAGGGCCCCACCTCGAGCGGAGCGGGAGGTGGGGGCACCGAGATCCCTAGTCGGTTGTGGGCGAAGCGTATTGAGGGCGGTCGAGCGGCCGCAACGCGTCCACGAGGAGCTCGGGCGACTGCACGATGTCCACGGAGCCGCCGCGGCGCTCGATGCGCTGCACGACCCCGCCGGGGATGTTCATGGCGGTCTCCATGCCCTGGGGGTCGCCGAGGACGACGAACTCGTACGGCGAGCGCAACGCCTCGCCGTCGACGCGGAGGTCGCCGGTGGCGCCGGTGACGGCGGTGGAGAGCCCGATCCGGACGCCGTCGACCTGCATGGTCTCCGCGCCGGCCGCGCGCAGCTCCTGCACCACGTCGAGCAGGTCGGGCACCCGCACCTCGCCCGTGGGGTCGGCGATGCTCAAGGTGAGCCCCGGCCCCTGGGCCGGCAGCGTGCCGTTGAGGATGCCGAGGGCCTCGGCCCTCCGGCGGGCCTCCTCCAGCGCGGCACCGGTCCGGCTGCCGGAGCCGTTGAGCTCGCGCAGCGCAGCCCGCTGGTCGGTGAGCTGCGCCCGCAGCCGTTCCTCGCGGCTGTTGAGCTCGTCGAGAATGCGCACGAGGTCCTCCTCGCGCGCGCCGGCCAGCATCTGGGCCTCGTCGGCGTTGCGCACCTGCACCGCGAGCGCGAAGCCCAGCAGCAGGGTGAGCACGCCGATGAGCGCCGCCGCGAGAGGGTCCCGCCCCCGCCGCCGCACCGGGGTGGCTTCGCCCGCGGCCGTCTCCGCGGGTGGCTTCTCGCCGGGGTGCGACGGCCCGGGCCGCCCCGCACCGGTCATGCGCGGAAGACGTGCCGGCGGATCGCCGCCGCGTTGCCGAAGATGCGGATGCCGAGGACGACGACCACCGCCGTCGACAGCTGGGCGCCGACGCCGAGCTGGTCGCCGAGGAAGACGATGAGCGCGGCCACCACCACGTTGGACACGAACGAGATGACGAAGACCTTGGCGTCGAAGATCCCGTCGAGCCGGGCGCGGAACCCGCCGAAGACGGCGTCGAGCGCGGCGACGACGGCGATCGGCAGGTAGGGCTGGAGCCAGAGCGGGACGGTGGGGTCGAAGACGAGGCCGAGCAGGACGCCCGCCGCCAGGCCGAGGATCGGGATCACGACGTCAGCCTCCGGGGCCGGGCTCGGCGCCGGTGGCCCGGCGGGGACTGGCGATCTCGGCGGAGCGGAGCTCCGGCGGGTTGGCGGCCGGCAGGGACAGCTCGTCCTCCTTGGCGAACACGAACTCCAGCCCCGTGGCGGCCGCGAACCCGGCGAGGTCGCGCACCTGGGGGTCGAGCAGGAAGTTCTGCGACAACGTGTCGGGGTCGCCGACGGCGCTGATGCGGTAGGGGCTGCTGACCGGGCGGAAGTTGACCAGCACCGCCTCGCCGGCGAACCGGATGGCGCTCGTGGGGCCCAGCCGCTGGCCGTTGATGCTGACCGCCTCCGCCCCGGCTGCCCAGAGCGCGTTGACGACCAGCTGCAGGTCGCCGTCGGCCACCTGGACCGCCTCGCTGCCGCCCGCGCCGCCGAGCGGGTCGTCGTCGGCATCGGCCTCCGCGTTGGCCAGCGTGACGAGCAGCCCCGGCCCGGTGACGGCGACGGCGGCGGTGGCCTGCTCGGCCCGTGCGAGGGCGTCGAGCGCCCGCTGCCCCACCGCGGTGGCGGCGAGCAGCTCGTCGCTGGTCCGGCTCACCTCGGCGCGCAGCTCCTCGAGGTCCGCGGCCAGCGCGTCGCTGAGCGCGGACTCGTCCTGGATGTCGCGGACGAGGGCCTCGCGGATCTCCTGCCGGCCCTCCGCCCGGGCGGCCGCCTGGTCGTAGGTGACCGCGGCCAGCAGCCCCGCGCCGGCCATGGTCAGCGCGACCAGCACCCGGCCACGGCCCCGGCGGGGTGGCGCCTCTCCCCCGGCCCTGCGGGCGGCGGCCTGCGCGTAGGCCGGGTCGAGGGTCTCGGCCAGCACGTCGTCCAGCAGGGAGGCGCCCAGGGAGCGGACACCGCCGGGCGGGCGCGCGCCGGTCACGGCGAGCTCCGGGTGGCCGCGGAGCGTTCCTCGGCCACGAGACCCACGACCTGGATCACGTAGAAGACGGCGGCCAGCAGGTAGAGCGCGGTGCCCCAGATGGTGAGGGCCCAGGCGAACGGCGCGGCGACGGTCGCCAGCGCGCCGTCCCCGTCGGCGACGAGCAGCACCGGGAAGGCGTAGAGCAGCAGGAGCGTGGCCGCCTTGCCCAGGTAGTGCACCTGCAGCGGCGGGTAGCCGTAGGCCCGCAGGACGAGCAGGAGCACGCCGAGCAGGAGCTCCCGGCCGACCAGCAGCGCCACCAGCCAGAGGGGCACGACCTCCCGCAGCGCCAGCGCGACCAGGGCCGAGACGATGTAGAGCCGGTCCGCCGCGGGGTCCAGCAGCGCACCGAGGCGGCTGCCCTGGTCCAGCCAGCGGGCGAGCTTGCCGTCGAGCCAGTCGGTGAAGCCGGACACCATGAGGACGACGAGCGCCCAGCCGTCCTCCTCCGGGCCGAGGAGCAGCCACAGGAAGAGCGGGACGCCGAGCAGCCGCAGCACCGAGAGCGCGTTCGGCAGGGTCCAGACGCGGTCCGGCAGCTTCTCGCGGTCGGGCAGGGACGCCCCCGTCGTCCGGGACGGGGGGACGGGTGCGGCGGCCGACGACCCGTTCGACGACGTCACGTTCCCTCCAAGCCCAGCACGACCGTGGCCGAGGCTAGTAGAAGGACCCCCTGCCCCCCACCACTCGCATGCTCGCGGCGGGTCCCTGCAGGGGGCCGGCCGCCCCCCTCGTCGCTCGCAACCTGGCAACGGGCCTCCGGACGCGGCCACCGGGCCCCACGTCGGGACGGCCCCCCACCACTCGCATGCTCGCGGCGGGTCCCTGCAGGGGGCCACCCGCCCCCCTCGTCGCTCGCAACCTCGCGACGGGCCTCCGGACGCGGCCACCGGGCCCCACGTCGGGACGGCCCCCCACCACTCGCATGCTCGCGGCGGGTCCCTGCAGGGGGCCGGCCGCCCCCCTCGCCGGGAGGGCGTCCATCAGGCCGGCACGGCCGTCGCCGTGGGCGCCGGCTCGTACCCGAGCGGACGGCGCTCGAAGCTGCCGGTCCCGTGCGTCACCGAACGCAGGACACCGGGGTAGCCCAGCAGCTCCACCTCGGGCACCTCGGCGCGCACCGTGGCCCGGTCGCGGCCCGGGTCGGCCTCGCTGCCGGTCACCCGCGCCCGCCGGGACGACAGGTCGCTCATCACCGCACCGACGTGCTCGGCGGGAACCTGCACCGCGATCTCGCACCAGGGCTCCAGGACCCGGGTGCCGGCGGCGGCCGCGAGCTCCCGCAGCGCCAGGGCGCCGGCGGCCTGGAACGCCGCGTCCGAGGAGTCGACCGAGTGCGCCTTGCCGTCGACGAGGGTCACCCGGACGTCGACCAGCGGCCGGTCCCCGGTGACCCCGCGCGCCGCCTGCGCCCGGATCCCCTTCTCGACGCTGCCGTGGAACTGACCGGGCACGGTGCCGCCGACGATGCGCTGCTCGAAGACGATCCCCGACCCGGGCTCCCCCGGCTCCCCCTCGACGACGACGACGGCGTACTGCCCGTGCCCGCCCGACTGCTTGACGTGCCGGCCGGTCACCCGGGCCGGCCCGCGGAGGGTCTCGACCAGCGGCACGCGGACCGGCACCGTGGCGACGTCGACGCCGTGCCTGCTGCGGAGCCGCTCCAGCAGCACCTCGGCGTGGGCGTCGCCGACGCACCAGAGCAGCAGCTGCCCGGTGTCCGCGCGCCGCTCCAGCCGGACGGTGGGGTCCTCGGCGACGAGCCGGGCCAGTGCGGTCGCCATCCGGTCCTCGTCGCCGTGGGAGGCAGCCTCCACCGCCACCGGCAGCTGCGGGACCGGCAGCTCCCAGGGGGGCACCAGCCGCGGCTCCTCCGGCGAGCTGAGCGTGTCGCCGGTCTCGGCCGTCGCCAGCCGGGCGACGGCGCAGATGTCGCCGGCCGGGCACGCCGCGACGGGCCGCATGGCGGCACCCAGCGGTGCGGAGAGGACGCCGATGCGCTCGTCGGCGTCGTGGTCGGGGTGGCCGCGCTCGGCCATGCCGTGACCGGAGACGTGCACCGCGATGTCGGGCCGCAGCGTGCCGGAGAAGACCCGGACCAGGGAGATCCGGCCGACGTAGGGGTCGGTGGTGGTGCGGACCACCTCGGCGACGAGCGGGCCGTCGGGGTCGCACCGCAGCGGCGGGGCCGACGACCCGTCGGGCCGGGTGACCGGCGGGCAGCCGTGCTCGGCCGGCGAGGGCAGCGCGGCGACGATCAGCTGCAGCAGCTCGTCGATGCCGACCCCGGTGAGCGGGGCGACGCAGACGACCGGGTGGAAGTGGCCGCGGGCGACCGCGGTCTCGAGGTCGGCGACCAGGTCGGGGACGGAGAGCTCGTCGCCGGCGAGGTAGCGCTCCATCAGCGTCTCGTCCTCGCTCTCGCCGATGATCCCCTCGATGAGCTCGGCGCGGAGACGGTCGGCGTCGCGGTCGCCGATGCCCCCGGCCTCGGGGTGGGGCTCCAGCAGCGAGACCAGCCCGCGGGCGGCGCCGTCGGGGCCGCGCTCGACCAGGTGCATGGGGTAGACCCCCTCCCCCAGCATCAGCTGGCAGAGGCGCACCGCCTCGTCGACGTCAGCCCGCGGCCGGTCGATCTGGGTGAGCACGACGGCGCGCGGCATCCCCACCGCGGCGCACTCCTCCCACAGCTGGACGGTGGCGGCGTCCACGCCGCTGACGGCCGAGACGACGAAGAGCGCCGAGTCGGCGGCACGGAGCCCGGCCCGCAGCTCGCCGACGAAGTCCGGGGAGCCGGGGGTGTCGAGGATGGTGATCCGGTGGCCGTCGTGCTCGATGGCGGCCACCCCGAGCGCGACCGACCGCTGCTGGCGGATCTCCACCTCCTCGGTGTCCAGGCAGGTGCTGCCGTCCTCGACGCGGCCCGCTCGGGGAATCGCCCCGGTGGCCGCCAGGAGGGCCTCGGCGAGCGTGGTCTTGCCGGCGCCCGCCCGGCCGACCAGGGCCACGTTGCGCACCTGGGCGGCCGGGCGGGGTGCCGGGGCCGGTGGGATGTCCTTGCCCATGGGGGCCTCAGCCGTCGACGCCGGTCGCTGCGGCCGGATGAGCGGGGTGGGCTGCCACGACGCCTCCCTGGTGCCGGATGTGTCCTGGATCACAGCCTGCCTGGCGATCGGGCGTCGGACAAGCCCTCCCGCGGCCCCCCGCCGCTCGCTGAGGACGCATGCTGGGGGCATGACCAGCGATCACGTCGCCGGCCGCGACCAGGCCACCGGCCGGGCGCACGCCGTCCTGCGCAGCACAGCCGACCTCCCGGCGCCCTGGGCCGGCATCTGCGGGGCGTCGGTCGGCGTCGTCCAGGGGACGTGGGACGGCCCGCGCGGCCGCGGATCGGCCGACCCCTGCCCCGAGTGCGTGCGGCTCACGGCCGGCTGATGACCGGGGCCTCACCGCAGCTCGTCGCCGAGGAGGCGGTTCGCCGCTACCTCGCGGGGGACGCCGCGGCGCGGGCCCTCGGCGTCACCGTGAGCCACGTGGCGCCAGGGGCGGTCACCGCGCACATGACCATCCGGCCCGAGATGCTCAACGGGCACGGCACCGCCCACGGCGCGGCGCTGTTCGCCGTCGCCGACATCGCCTTCGCCATGGCCTGCAACTCCCACGGGCCGGCGGCCGTTGGCCGGTCCTGCAGCATCGAGTACCTCGCGCCGGCCGGGCCGGGTGACGCCGTCACCGCCACCGCCGTCGAGCGCTCGGTGGCCGGCCGTGGCGGCATCTACGACGTCGCCGTCACGCGCGACGCGGACGGCCGACTGCTCGCCGAGCTGCGGGGGCACAGCCGGCAGCTCCCGCCGGGCAGCGCCTGAGCACGCGTCAGGACGGGCAACCCGGCCGGGTGCGCAGCCCGGCGAAGGTGGTCGTGACCAGGGCGTCGGCCAGCGCGTCGGCGGAGAGGTCGCCCTCGGGCCGGTACCACTCGGTGAGCGAGTTGACGGTGCCGAACAGCAGCCGGCTGGTCACGGCGGGGTCGACGTCGGGGCGCACGTCGCCCTCCGCCTCCGCGGCCCGCACCAGGTCGGTGACGACGCGGTCGAACCGGCGCCGCCGCTCCAGCGCCGCCTGCTCGACCGCGGAGTTGCCGCGGACGCGCAGCAGCAGGGTGACGAACGGCAGCTCGGCGGCGAGCACGCGCACCGAGCCGCGGACGACGTGCTCGAGGCGGTCGATGGCCGGCCCCTCGGTGGCGCCCGGCTCCCCGGTGACGGCGAAGAGCGCGTCGAGGGCCCGGTCCAGCGCCAGGCGGAGCAGCTCGACCTTGCTGGGCACGTGGTGGTAGATCGCCGGCTTGGTCACGCCCAGCCGCGCCGCGAGCTCGTCCATGCTCGTGGCGTCGTAGCCGCGCTCGTTGAACAGCGCGACGGCGGTCGCGAGCAGGGAGTCCAGCGAGTGGCCGGGGCGTCCCCGCCGCCCGGTCGCGGCCGCGGCGGCGGTCATGCGCCGGGCCCCGGGCGGTCGCGCAGGTCGTGGAGGCGCTTGAGCTTGCCGACCGAGCGGGCCAGCGTCTCGGGGTCGACCACCACGACGTCGATGCTCGTGCCGACGGTGTCCTTGATCGCCTGCGCCACCTCGGCCGCGGCCGTGGCCCGGCGGCCCGCGGGGCAGTCGGGGCGCGCCTCGACCCGGCAGGTCAGGTGGTCCAGCCGGCCGCGGGTGGTCAGCTCCAGGGCGAAGTGCGGCGAGAGGCCGGGGGTCCGCAGGACGATCTCCTCGATCTGGGTCGGGAAGAGGTTGACCCCGCGCAGGATGATCATGTCGTCGGTGCGGCCGGTGATCTTCTCCATCCGCCGCATGCCGGGCCGGGCGGTGCCGGGGAGCAGCCGGGTCAGGTCGCGGGTCCGGTACCGGACGACCGGCATGGCCTCCTTGGTGAGCGAGGTGAGCACGAGCTCGCCCTGCTCCCCCTCGGGCAGCACCTCGCCGGTGAGCGGGTCGATCACCTCGGGGTAGAAGTGGTCCTCCCACACGTGCAGGCCGTCCTTGGTCTCCACGCACTCCTGGGCGACGCCGGGGCCCATGACCTCGGAGAGCCCGTAGATGTCGACGGCCTGGATGTCGAGGCGCTCCTCCATCTCGCGGCGCATCTCCTCGGTCCACGGCTCGGCGCCGAAGATGCCGATCTCCAGCGAGCTGGCGCGCGGGTCCAGCCCCTGCGCCTCGAACTCGTCGATGATCGTGAGCATGTAGGAGGGCGTCACCATGACCACCCGCGGCCCGAAGTCGGTGATCAGCTGCACCTGCCGCGGTGTCATGCCCCCGGAGACCGGTACGACGGTGCAGCCGAGCTCCTCGGCGCCGTAGTGGGCCCCGAGGCCCCCCGTGAAGAGGCCGTAGCCGTAGGCGTTGTGGAGCACGTCCCCCGGGCGGCCACCGGCGGCGCGGATCGAGCGGGCCATCACGGCGGCCCAGGTGCCGAGGTCGCGCCGGGTGTAGCCGACCACCGTGGGGCGGCCGGTCGTGCCGGACGACGCGTGCACCCGCCGGACCTGCTCCCGCGGGACGGCGAACATGCCGAACGGGTAGTTGTCCCGCAGGTCGGCCTTGCCGGTCGTCGGGAAGCGGGCCAGGTCGGCGAGCTCGCGGCAGTCGTCGGGGTGCACGCCGGCCGCGTCGAAGGCGCGCCGGTAGTGCGGCACGTTCTCGTACGCGTGCCGCAGCGACCACCGCAGCCGGCGCAGCTGAAGGGCGCGCAGCTCCTCGAGGGGCAGCCGCTCCGCCTCGTCGAGAGTGGCCGCGTCCGGGGCCTCGCCGAGCCGTCGCCGTCCGGTCGTCGTCATCCCTGCCGTCCTCGTCCCTCGGCTGCTGCGTCGGCCGCCCGACGCTTGTGCGCGGGTGCGGCGTGGGTCACACTATTCCTGACCGGACGGTCAGTAAACAGCTCGAGGAGATCCGATGTCCGCGCCCACGTTGGACCGATCCACGGCCGGGAACCCCGACGAGGCCGCGCTGCAGCAGCAGTTCGACGCCACCATCGCCGCCGACCGGCGCATCGAGCCGCGCGACTGGATGCCCGAGGGCTACCGGAAGACCTTGGTGCGCCAGGTCGCCCAGCACGCGCACTCCGAGATCATCGGCATGCAGCCCGAGGGTGACTGGCTGCTCGCCGCCCCCAGCCTGCGCCGCAAGGCGGTGCTGCTGGCCAAGGTGCAGGACGAGGCCGGCCACGGCCTGTACCTGTACTCGGCGGCCGAGACCCTCGGGGCCGACCGCGCCGACCTCACCGACAAGCTGATCGAGGGCCGGCAGAAGTACAGCTCGATCTTCAACTACCCGACGCTCACCTACGCCGACGTCGGCGTCATCGGCTGGCTCGTCGACGGCGCGGCCATCTGCAACCAGGTGCCGCTGTGCCGCTCCTCCTACGGCCCGTACGCGCGGGCGATGATCCGCGTCTGCAAGGAGGAGTCCTTCCACCAGCGGCAGGGCTACGAGCTGCTGATGACGATGATGCGCGGCACCGACGAGCAGCGGGCCATGGTGCAGGACGCCGTCGACCGCTGGTGGTGGCCCTCGCTGATGATGTTCGGCCCCCCCGACGACGAGAGCCCCAACACCGCGCAGTCGATGGCGTGGGGCATCAAGCGGCACACCAACGACGAGCTGCGCCGGCGGTTCGTGGACATGACCGTGCCGCAGGCGCAGGCCCTGGGCGTCACGCTCCCCGACCCGGACCTCGCCTGGGACGCCGAGAGCGGGCACTGGCGCTCCGGCCCGATCGACTGGGACGAGTTCCGCCGCGTGCTCGCCGGCGAGGGCCCGATGAACGCCGAGCGGATCGCCCGCCGCAGAGCGGCGCGGGACGACAACACCTGGGTCGTCGAGGCGGCCACGGCCTACGCCCGCAAGCACGCCGGGGTGGCGGCGTGAGCGAGGTGACCGCCGAGGGCGGCCACGGCGCGGTCCCCACCGGTCCGGAGGTGCCGGTGCAGCCCCGCCGCCGCGCCGTGCAGCGGGACTGGCCGCTCTACGAGGTGTTCGTCCGCGGCAAGCGCGGGCTCAACCACGTGCACGTGGGTTCGCTGCACGCCCCCGACGACGAGATGGCGATCGACGCCGCGCGCGACCTCTACACCCGGCGCAACGAGGGCGTGAGCATCTGGGTCGTGCGGGCCGTCGACATCACCGCGTCCAGCCCCGACGAGAAGGACCCGCTGTTCGCCCCCAGCGGCGACAAGGTCTACCGCCACCCGACGTTCTACGAGATCCCCGAGGACGTCCCCCACATCTAGAAGGACCCCCTCCCTCCCCCGCACCTCGTCCCTCGGCGCGGGTCCCCTGGGAGGGGGCCGTTCCAGCACGTCACCAGGAGGTCACCATGCACGAGGAGACCGTGTACGACGCGTTGACGAACGCGGACGGCGAGGCGGGGCACTGGGCGTTCGGGACCGGGTTCGACGACCCGCTGGCCGGCGTGGACACGACCGTGCCCGACGGCATCGACCCCGCGGACCTCGGCGCCTACTGCCTGATGCTCGGCGACGACGCCCTCGTGCTCGCCCAGCGGCTGACCCAGTGGATCACCCGGGCGCCCGAGCTCGAGGAGGAGGTCGCGATCGGCAACATCGCCCTGGACCTCCTCGGCCAGGCCCGCCTGCTGCTCGCCCGTGCCGGCTCCGTCGGCGTGCTGGGCCGCTCCCGTGAGCGGGCCACCGCGTCCATCCCCGACGAGGACGCGCTCGCCTACTTCCGGGACGTCGACGAGTTCCGCAGCACCGCACTCGTCGCCGCGCCGGACGCCGACTTCGCGCACGCCGTCGTCCGGCTGCTGGCCGCCTCCGCCGTCCGCCTGGCGGTGCTCAGCCGCCTCCGGGCCTCCCGCGACCCGGTGCTCGCCGCGATCGCCGCGAAGGGGGTCAACGAGGTCACCTACCACCGCGACCACGCCGCCCGCTGGGTGCTGCGCCTCGGCGACGGCACCGAGGAGTCCCACCGGCGCGCCCGATCCGCCGTCGAGGCGGTGTGGCCGCTGCTCGCCGACCTGTTCACCCCCACCGACGTCGAGACCCGGCTGACCGCGGCGGGGGTGGCCGTCGACCCCGCCGAGGTGCGCGAGGAGGTCCGGGGCGTGCTCACCCAGGTGCTCGAGCGGGCCACGCTGCCCGTGCCCGGGTGGCCGGCCGGCGCCCCGCCCCGCGGACGCCTGGGCCGGCACGGGCCGGAGCTGGCCGAGCTGCTGGACACCCTGCAGGGGCTGGCCCGCCGGCACCCGGCGGCGACCTGGTGAGCGCCCCAGCCGACCCGCGGTCGGTCGCCGAGCGGGTGACCGACCCCGAGCTGCCGACGCTGACGCTGGCCGACCTGGGCGTGCTGCGGGACGTCCGCACCGAGGGCGACGGCGCCGTCGTCGTCGAGATCACGCCGACCTACTCCGGCTGCCCGGCGATGGGCGTCATGCGCGCCGACCTGCTGCGGGCGCTGCACGAGGCCGGCTTCGACGACGTCGACGTCCGCACCGTCCTCTCCCCCGCGTGGACCAGCGACTGGATCAGCGACGAGGGGCGCCGCAAGCTCGCCGCCGCCGGCATCGCGCCGCCGGGCAGGGCGCCGGTCCGCCCGGACGGGCCCGTCCCGCTGAGCCTCGAGCCGATCCGCCGGAGCGCCGCGTGCCCGCTCTGCGGCTCCGCGGACACCGAGGAGCTGTCGGAGTTCGGGTCGACCGCGTGCAAGGCGCTGCGCCGCTGCCGCAGCTGCCGGGAGCCGTTCGAACACGTCAAGGAGATCTAGTGACGCGACAGCGAGTGAGCATCGCGGCGGGCGTCAGCGAGCGAGGAGCGGAGCGACCGCGGAGCGGCACCGAGGGCGCAGTGAGCGCACCCACCCGCCGGCGGCCGCGGTTCCACCCGCTCACCGTGGCGCGGGTCGAGCGGCTGACCGACGACGCCGTGGCCGTCACCTTCGACGTCCCCCCCGAGCTGGCCACCGAGTACGCCTTCCGGCCCGGGCAGGCGCTCACGCTGCGCCGGGTCGACGGCGACCGGGACGAGCGGCGCTCGTACTCGATCTGCGCCCCGGTCGGTGCCGCCCCGCGGGTCGGGGTCCGCGAGGTCCCGGGTGGCTTCTTCTCCTCCTGGCTGGTGCACGAGGTCCGACCCGGTGACGAGATCGAGGTGCTGCCGCCCTCGGGCACCTTCACCGCGGACCTCTCGACCCCCGGCGACCACGTCTTCGTCGTCGCCGGCTCCGGGATCACGCCCGCGCTCTCGCTGGCCGGCACGGTGCTGCGCGACGGCGAGTCGACCGTGACCGTCCTCTACGGCAACCGGCGCACCAACACCGTCATGTTCGCCGACGAGCTCGCCGACCTGAAGGACCGCCACGGACCCCGGCTGCAGCTGGTGCACGTGCTCTCCCGCGAGCCGCGCGACGCCGAGCTGACCAGCGGCCGGCTCGACAGGGAGCGGCTGAGCGCCCTCGTCGGCAACCTGGTCGACGCCCCGCACGTCGACCACTGGTGGCTCTGCGGCCCGCACGGCATGGTCACCGATGCCCGGGAGCTGCTCGCGGAGCTCGGCGTGCCGGCCGAGCGGGTGCACCAGGAGCTGTTCTACGTCGACGACGTCCCGCCGGAGCCGGTCCGGGGCGACGAGGAGACCGTCGAGGGGCCCAGTGTCCAGGTGACCGTCGTCCTCGACGGCCGCTCCACCACCCTCGCGCTCCCCCGGGACGAGGCCGTCCTCGACTCCGCCCAGCGGGTCCGCTCGGACCTCCCGTTCGCGTGCAAGGGCGGCGTCTGCGGGACCTGCCGGGCACGCGTGACCGGCGGCGAGGTGCGGATGCGGCGGAACTACGCACTCGAGCCTGCCGAGGTCGAGGCCGGCTACGTGCTCACCTGCCAGTCGCTGCCCGTCTCCGACGAGGTGACCGTCGACTACGACGCCTGACCGGGGTGGCCCCTCCCCGGTTGCCGCCGTTCCGGCTCGTCCGCCTCCGGTCGAGTCGGTTGTTGGGGATAACGGCTGCTGCAAGCAGGTCCGGCCGTCGGCCCGGTGCACGCCATGACGGCTCGATGACGATGCCGGCGCGGGCCGCATCCGGTGGACCGGCCCCGGGCAGGTGCCGTACGGAGAGCCACTGACGACGTCCCGCGTCCCGGCGACGAGAGGAGACCCCCGGCTGCGCGCACCCCGACCCCGCCCCGTCGGGTCGCCCGCGGGGTGAGCGAGGCGTGGCGACAGGTCGGCGTGTGCCGGCGGCCCGGGGACACCCGCATGACGACAGATCACGACGAGGCGGTCGGCACCCGACTGCGAGGCGACCCGCGACAGCGGGTCCGGCGAGCCCTGCGGAGGCTCGACGCGCATCCGCGGGCCGGCATGGCGATCCGGGCCGCTGCAGCCGCCTCCATCTCCTGGGGGCTGGTGCACGTGCTCCCGGGGTTCGCCGCGGAGTACCCCTACTACGCGCCCCTCGGCGCGGTGATCGCCACCTCCACGACGATCGCCGGATCGGCGCGCCAGTCGTGGCAGGCGATCGCCGCCATCGGCCTCGGCGCCTTGGTGGCGCTGGGCATCAAGGCGCTGCTCGGGCAGAACCTGGCCACCATCGCCGCGGTCGTCGGTATCGGCGTGCTGCTCGGCGGCTGGGGACGCCTGGGCAGCGGAGCCGCGTGGCTCCCCACCTCAGCCCTGTTCGTGCTCATCGTCGGGAACGAGCACCCCCTCGACTACGTCGCCGGGTTCGCCGGGCTGACCCTGCTGGGGGCGCTCGTCGGGCTGGCCGTGGTCGCCGCCGTCCCTCCGCTGCCGGTGACGCCTGCGGACCAGGCCCTGGACCGGCTGCGGACCGCCCTGGCGGATCACCTGGAGGAGCTGGAGGAGCGGCTCCGGCAGGAGGGATCCCCGCCCCTCACCGACTGGCATGCCCGCGTGGACGCCCTCGACGACGTCGTCGCCGCGGCACGCCAGGCCGTGGGCCGCGCGCAGGACGCCCGGCGCGGCAACCGGTTCGCCCGGACGTTCCAGTCCCGCCTGCGACACCAGCGCCGACGCGGAGAGGCGCTGCAGCGTCTCGCCTTCCTCGTCGCGAGCATCACGCAGCTCCTGAGCAGGACCGGGGAGCCCGGCCGCGACGAGGCGGAGCTCCCGCCCTCGCTGCGCATCCCCGTCGCCGGCGCTCTGGGCGGCCTGGCCGGTGCACTGCGGGCCACGGGCGGCCGGACGCCTGACGAGGCAGCCGTCAGGCGGGCCTGCGACGCGCTCCGGTCGCTCGCGGCGGAGCACAGGCGCGCACGCGCCAGGACCGGGGACGACCTGCTCGTCACGAGCGGCCTCGTGGAGGACATCCGGCGGTCGCTCCTCGCCCTGCACCCCCGGGACGACCGCGAGGTGGCCACGCGATGACGCCGGTGGAGAGGATCCGCCGGCGGGGACCGCGGCCGCCTCTCCTCCGCCCCGCCGCCGGACCGCACGTGCCCGGCAACGACTCGGGCAGGCCCGCAGCGATGTCCGGCAGAGCAGGGGGCCGGCGGTGAGCCGCCGGACCGCCCTGACGGCCGCCGGAGCGGTCGCCGCGCTGACGGGTGCCCGGCTGATCCGGGCGCGTCGCCTCTCCGAGCGCATGACGGGCGAGGACCCGTCGGTCCGCACCGACGACGGCGTGCGCCTGCACGTGGAGACCGCCGGCCCGCCCGATGCACCGCTGACCGTGGTGTTCGCCCACGGCTTCGCCGCCGACGCCACGATGTTCGACCCCCAGTGGACGGCCCTGCGCGGTCGCGCGCGTCTCGTCCGCTACGACCAGCGCGGCCACGGCGCGAGCGGCTGGTCGGGCTTCCGGTCGGCCACGGTGGAACGCCTGGGCCGCGATCTCGGCCGGATCGTCGACCGGCTCGGCGGAACGGGGCGGGTCGTGGTGGTCGGCCACTCGATGGGTGGCATGGCCGTGCTCGCCCTGGCGGCCCTCCGGCCCGAGCTCTTCGGCGACCGCATCGCCGGGGTGGCCCTCCTCTCCACCCGGGCCGCCCCGCTGACCGCCGGCGAGCGCAGCGAGGGGGCGACCCTCCGGGTCAGGACCGCCGTCGCCACGGCCGGGGGGTGGTGTGCATGGCTGGCTGCCCCGCTGGTGCAGCGCCTGCACCCCTTCCGCACCCCCCTCGGCCGGCGGCTGCTGCGCCGGCGGCTCTTCGCCGGCGACCCGTCCGGCAAGGTGACGGACAGCTTCCAGGCCACGTGGGTGCGCACGCCCGAAGCCGTGATGTCGGCCTACCTCCGGAGCCTCGCCGGGTACGACGCCCGCGCGGCCCTGGCCCCGCTCCGCACGGTGCCCGTGCTGGTGCTGGCCGGCGACCAGGACGCGGTGATCCCGGCCCGGTCCGCGGGTTGGCTCACCGATCGCATCGACGGACCGGTGCACCGGGTGCTGGTGCCCGGAGGCGGGCACATGGTCAACCTGACCCACCCCGACGCGGTCGACTCGGCGCTGCTCGATCTGATCGCCCGGGTGCAGGCAGGGCCCGGCGGGTGACGCGCTGCTCCTGTGTCCTCGCCCCAGACCGACCGGGAGCGCGGGGACCGGGAGCGCCTCGGGCGCCGACGGACCTCAGCCGCGCCCGCTCCTCCGGCCGAGGCTCTCGGCCTGCCAGGCGTGGATGTCGGCCACCCACTCCCAGCCCGGGGCCGCGGACGGGCCGATCCGCGGGTCGTCGGGCTCGCGGCCGTCCCGCAGGGCGTGGAGGTAGGCGCGGTCCAGATCGATCCGGGTGCGCACCTGACCTGCCCCGCCGACGGACCCGTGACCCGGGACGACGACGTCGACGTCCCCCGCCACGCCCTCCAGCAGCCGAAGCCCGGTGAGGTACTCCTCGATCGGGTCGTTCGCTCCGGTGAAGTCGTCGAGCATCGGGATGAAGACGTCGGACAGCATGTCCCCGGCCACGAGGACGCGGTCGCCCTCGACCAGCAGCGCCGCGTGGCCCGGGGAGTGCGCCGGGTGTTCGATGATCCGGACCCGGGGGCCGTCCCAGGGGATGTGGACCGTCGCGGCCGGCAGGCCGGTGATGCGGCCGTAGAGGTCCAGCGGCACCTCGTCGGCGATCTCCGGCGGCAGCCCCTCGGCGACGCGGGCCCGCCAGTCCGGGTCCGCCAGCAGGTCACGCACGGACGCCGCGCAGCGGGCCGTCCCGTACCGGGGGGCGTCACCGAGCGCGGGGTGCCAGAGCACGTGGTCCCAGTCGGGGTGCGTCGCGAAGCCGGCCACGACGCGCTGGCCCAGGCCCGAGAGGTCGTCCGCCAGGCAGGCCATCTCCTCGCGCGTCAGACCGGGATCGACGAGCAGCACGCCGGCCGGTCCCCGCACGACGACGGCGTTGTTCTGGAGCAGCTCGCTCCCGTGGACCAGCACGTCGTCTGCGACCTGCATGAGCACGGGGAGCTCCTTCCCTTGCTCGTCCGTGCGACCGGATGGTGGACACGGACACCGGCGCACCACCCTCTCGCGTCCGACGACGGCAGGGAACCGCGAAGTCCGCGGCGTCGGGCCGGGAGCCGATGGCCTGCGGCGGAGAGGCCGCCGGCACAGCGCCTCGACCCGGCGCGCGTCGCCCGTCCCGCAGGGGAGGCCGTCGCGGTCCTGACGCTTCGAGGGAACAGGTGCGAGGCCGTGGTGCTGACCACCCACCCCGAGAAGCCGTCAGGGGCCGCCCCGGATCCCCCCGGAACGGCCCCTGACCTGCACTGTCGGGCTGACAGGATTTGAACCTGCGACCCCTTGACCCCCAGTCAAGTGCGCTACCAAGCTGCGCTACAGCCCGCGGGACGATGACGTCCCGGGCTTCCCCGGGCCGCGAACGACCGCCCGAGAAGGTTACCGCACGGCCGACGCCCGCCTCGACGGTGGTCAGCCGCGCTTGCCGTCCTTCTCCCGCCCCTCGCGGACCTTCACCGAGATCTCGATCGGCGTGCCCTGGAAGCCCCACTGCTCGCGCAGCCTGCGCTGCAGGAACCTGCGGTAGCCGGCCTCCAGGAAGCCGGTGGAGAAGACGACGAAGCGCGGCGGCCGGACGTCGGCCTGCGTGACGTACTTGATCTTCGGCGCGCGCCCACCGCGGGCCGGCGGCGGCGTCTCCTGCACCAGCGCCCGCACGAACGTGTTCAGCTCCGCCGTCGGCACGCGGGTCTCCCACGAGGCGATCGCGGCGCGGAGGTGGTCGGCCAGCTTCCCGACGCCACGGCCCGTGGACGCCGAGATGTTGACCCGCGTCGCCCACTTCACGTGCGCGAGGTCGCGATCGATCTCCCGCTCCAGCTGGGCGTGCCGGTCCTCGTCGAGCGTGTCCCACTTGTTGAAGGCCAGGACCAGCGCGCGACCGGCCTCGACGACCTGGGTGATGACCCGCTGGTCCTGCTCGCTGATCACCTCGTCGGCGGCGAGCAGGACGACGCAGACCTCGGCGGCCTGGATGGCGGCCTCGGTGCGCAGGCTGGCGTAGTACTCCATGCCGCTGGCGGTGTTCACCTTGCGGCGCAGACCGGCGGTGTCGACGAAGCGCCACTCCTCACCGCCGAGGGTGACCAGGGAGTCGACCGGGTCCACGGTCGTGCCGGCGACGGAGTCGACGACCGAGCGCTCCTCCTTGGCCAGCCGGTTGATCAGGCTGGACTTGCCGACGTTGGGCCGGCCGACCAGCGCCACGCGGCGGGGGCCGCCCTCCTCCTCCTGTTCCCGCGGTGCTTCGGGCAGCGAGTCGAGGATCAGGTCGAGCAGGTCGCCGCTGGCCCGGCCGTGCAGCGCGCTCACCGCGTGCGGCTCGCCCATGCCCAGGCTCCACAGCTCGGCGGCGTTGGCCTCGCTGCGCTCGTCGTCGACCTTGTTGGCCACCAGGATCACCGGCCGGTCGCTGCGGCGGAGCACCCGCGCGGCGGCCAGGTCGGTCTCGGTGGCGCCGACCTGGCTGTCGACGACGAGCACGATGACGTCGGCCGTCGTCATCGCGTACTCGGCCTGACGGGTGATCGAGGCGCCCAGGCCGGCGGCCCGGGGGTCCCAGCCACCGGTGTCGACGACGGTGAAGCGCTTGCCGTTCCACAACGCCTCGTAGGCGATCCGGTCACGGGTGACGCCCGGGGTGTCCTGCACGACCGCCGCGCGGCGGCCGAGGATGCGGTTGACCAGCGTCGACTTGCCCACGTTGGGGCGGCCGACGATGGCGACGACGGGCAGCGGCCCGCTCTGCGGCTCGGTCACGACCGGTCTCCCGCCGGGACGGCGGACTCGGCCAGCGCCACGACGCGGTCGACCACCTGGGCCTGCGACAGCGTGCTGCTGTCGACGACGACGGCGTCGGCCGCCGGGCGGAGCGGGCTGTCGGCCCGGCTGCTGTCGTACTCGTCGCGGCGCCGCAGGTCGGCGGCGAGCGCGGCGATCTCCGCGGCGTCGGTGACGCCCAGCTGGGCGGCGCGGCGCTGCGCGCGCACCTCGGGGGCGGCGGTCAGGTAGACCTTCAGCGTCGCGTCGGGCAGCACCACGGTGCCGATGTCGCGGCCCTCGACCACCACGGCCTCGGCACCGGCCACCAGGGCGCGCTGCTGGTCGACCAGCTGCCGGCGGACCGCTGGCACGGCGGAGACCGCGGAGACCGCCCGGGTCACCTCGGGGCCGCGGATGCGGGCGGCGACGTCGGTGCCGTCGACCTCGACCCGCTCGGTGGCGGCCTCGGTGCCCACGACCAGCCGGGTCTCGGCGACGGTGCGGGCCACGGCTTCGGCGTCCTCGGGGTCCACGCCGGCGTCGAGGACGGCGACGGTGGCCGCGCGGTACATCGCCCCGGTGTCGAGGTAGGCCGCACCCAGGCGGGCGGCGACGCCGCGGGCGACGCTGGACTTGCCGGTCCCCGACGGGCCGTCGAGGGTCACCGACCCGCGGAAAGGGCTCTGGGGGGTGCTCATGTGCTCCTGCTCGTTCACTGGGCTGCTGTCACTGGGCTGCCGTCCCGGGCTGCCGTCACTGGGCGATGTCCCGCCGCAGCGCCACGGCGCCGCGCAGGTAGACGTGCTGGATCTCCGCGCGGGACAGCGGCGTCTCGACGTGGGCCATGAGGCGCAGCACGCGCGGCAGGGCGTGGGGCACGCCGATCTCGGTGGCGCACATCAGCGGTACCCCGCCCATCCCGAGCTCGCGGGCGGCCAGCGCCGGGAACTCCGAGACCAGGTCGGGGGTGGCGGTGAACAGGATGCTGATGACGTCGTCGTGCTCGAGCCGGTTGCGCTCCAGCACCTCGCTCACCAGCTCACGGGTGGCCTCGAGCACCTGCTGCCGGTCGTCGGCGTCGACCTGGGTCGCACCCCGGATGGCTCGGACGGCCATGCACACTCCTCGCTCGCGCTGCCCCGTTCGCCCGGGGACCCCACGAGTCTAGGGAGCGCACCGCCTCCCGCTCTCCCCCGCGCGCGCCGTGCCCGGCCGGACGGCCCGCGTCGGGGCCGCCGGGTGGGGGGCTCAGCCCCGCAACCGGGCGCGCGCCGACCGGACCAGCGCCTCGGCCACCCGGTCCAGCGGTGCGGAGTCCAGCCGCCACTGCTGCCAGTGCAGCTGCACGTCGACCGCGCCCGCCGGGTCGAACGGACGGACGGCGGGGCCGCCCGGCGGGGGCGCCGCGGCCTCGAGCTGCAGCTCCGGCAGCATGCCCCAGCCGAAGCCCAGCGCCACCGCGGTGAGGAAGTCGGCCGACGAGGGCACGTGGTGGACCGGCACGTCCGCCGTCGTCGCCAGGTGCCGGCGCAGGTAGGCGTGCTGCAGGTCGTCCCGACGGTCGAAGACGACGACCGGCGCCCGGGCCAGGGCCGCGGGCGCGGGCCCGTCGGGCAACCAGCGGTCGAGGAACCCGGGCGCCGCGCACGGGAGGTAGCGCATGGTGCCCAGCGGCGTCACCCGGCAGCCGGCCACCGGCTCGGCGTCGGAGGTGACCGCCCCCATGACCGTGCCCGCGCGCAGCAGCGCGCTGGTGTGAGTCTGGTCGGTGCTGTGCAGGTCCAGGCGCAGCTCGCCGGCCAGCGGGGCGAGCGCGGGCAGCACCCAGGTGGCCAGCGAGTCGGCGTTCACCGCGAGGGGGACCACCGGCAGCGCCGCGCCGGCCGGGTCGAGGGTGCGGCCGGTGTCGGCGACGAGCAGCCCGATCTGGCGGGCGAGCCGGAGCACCGGCTCGCCGGCGGCGGTGACCGTGGCCGGCCGGCCGCGCCGGACGAGGACCCGGCCGGTGGCCTCCTCGAGCGCGCGCAACCGCTGGGAGACCGCCGACGGCGTGACGTGCAGCCGTCGCGCCGCCGCCTCCAGGGTGCCCTCCTCGACCACCGCGACCAGGGTGCGGAGCTGTGCCAGATCCACGTCCATCGACAGCGATGCTAATGCCGCTTAAGAAAGATGAGCTGGACTGCATGCCGTCGCCTGCCTAGCGTCGCCGGACGTGACGACAGGACTGCTGGCCGCGGCGGCCGGGCTGGGGCTCGGCCTCTCGCTGATCGTGGCCATCGGCGCGCAGAACGCCTTCGTGCTCCGGCAGGGCCTGCGCGTGGAGCACGTGCCGGTGGTCGTGGCGGTGTGCGCGGTCTCCGACGCCGTGCTCATCCTGGCCGGCGTCGCGGGCAACTCGTGGCTGAGCGGGCGTCTCCCCGACGCCATCACCGTCATCCGGCTCGCGGGCGCCGCGTTCCTGCTGGGCTACGCCGCCCTCGCCGCCCGCCGCGCGCTGCGGCCGTCCTCGATCGCCGTCGACACAGCGGGCCGGCGGACGGGGCTGGCCGCCACCGTCGCCACCTGCCTGGCGCTGACCTGGCTGAACCCGCACGTGTACCTGGACACCGTGCTGCTGCTCGGCTCGGTCGCCGACAGCCACGGCGACCGGCGGTGGTGGTTCGCCGGCGGCGCCGTCGTCGGGAGCTTCCTCTGGTTCAGTGCGCTCGGGTACGGCGCGCGGCTCCTGCGCCCGCTCTTCGCCCGGCCGGCCGCCTGGCGGGTCCTGGACGCCGGGATCGCCGTCGTCATGGCCGCCCTCGGCCTCGGGCTGCTCTCCTCGGCGTTCTGAGGCGCCCCGGGGTCAGAGCCCGACGAGCTCCTCGAGCGCGCCGACCTCCTGGCGGGAGAGCTTGCGGATCGAGCCGCTGCGCATGCGCTGCAGCTGCACCGGACCGACGGCGGTGCGCGTCAGCCGCGAGACGGGCAGCCCGACGTGCGCGAGCAGCCGGCGGACGATGTGCTTGCGCCCCTCGTGGAGCACCACCTCGACGACCGACTGGCCGGCGTGGGTGTCGACGACCTTGAACGAGTCGACCTGGACCGGCCCGTCCTCCAGCTCCACCCCGGCCCGCAGCCGGCGGAACATGTCGCGCGGCACCGAGCCCGAGACCTGCGCCAGGTAGGTCTTGCGCACGCCGTAGGAGGGGTGCGCGAGGCGGTGGGCCAGCTCGCCGTCGTTGGTCACCAGCAGCAGGCCCTCGGTGTCCTGGTCCAGCCGGCCGACGTGCACCAGCCCCGGGGCCAGGTCGCCGACCATGTCGCCGATCGTCGGGCGGTTGCGGTCGTCGCTCATCGCGGTGATGACGCCGGTCGGCTTGTTGATCGCGTAGGTGACGCGGTCGTCCCGGATCTCCAGGCGGGCGCCGTCCACCGCGATCTTGTCGTGGAGGGGGTCGACCCGCATGCCCTGCACGCGCACCTGCGCGCCGTTCACGCTGATCCGCCCGGCGTCGATCATCTCCTCGACGACCCGGCGCGAGGCGACGCCGGCACGGGCCAGGACCTTCTGCAGCCGCTCCCCCTGCCGGTCGCCCTGGTCGTCCGGCTCCGGCCGGTCACCGGGGTGGGCGGGGGCCAGCTCCATGTCCTCGGACCAGCCCTCGCCGGCCGCGGTCGTGCTCTCGTCGTTCGGGGTCGCGGTGCTCATCGCGCCCAGTCTCCCACCCCGGGCCCCGGAACCTTCCCGCCTGAGGGTGAGAGCGCTGGAGAGGGTGGGCTCCGCCACGGCCCGGTGCCGCAGGATGCACCCATGGGGCGGACGCGGACCACCGGCCTCTGTCTCGCAGCGGTCGCCGCGGCCCTGTGGGGCCTGTTCCTCCTCGCCCTCGTCACCGGTGACCCGGCCGACGGCGCCAACATCGGCGCGGGGCTGGCGGCGTTGCTCGCCTTCGGGCTGTCGACGGCGTCGCTGATCCTGTTGCTGGTCTCCCTGGGCTCCCCCGCCCCGGCCGCCGGCCCGAGAGGCCGCGACGCCCGCGTCGGCGCGCCTCTCGCCGTGGTCTCCCTCGGGCTCCTGGCCGTGTTCTGGGTGACCAGCGGCAGCGTCTCGGACCGCGCGGCGGGCAGCGCCGTGCTCGCCGTGCTCGGCGCGGGGATCGTCACGTTCCTCGCTGCAGCGGCCTGCTTCCTCCCGCCGCCCCGCGGCTGACCCGCCGGGCCGTCCAGGGGCGTCGGTCAGGCGTCGGGGTGCTCCTCGAGGAAGGCCGCTGTCTCCGGCAGCAGGGGCGCGAGCTCGGGCAGCTCGCTGAGGTCGGAGAGCCCGAGCCGCTCCAGGAAGAGGGGGGTCGTCGCGTAGAGCCCGCCGCCGCTGTCGGGGTCGCTGCCCACCTCGTGCACCAGGCCGCGCCCGAGGAGGGTCCGCATGACGCCGTCGACGCCGACGCCCCGGATCGCCGACACCCGGGCCCGGGTGACCGGCTGCCGGTAGGCGATGACGGCGAGGGTCTCCAGCGCCGCCTGCGTGAGCCGGCTTCGCTGCCCCTCGCCGAGGTACCGCTCGACGACGGCGGCGTGGTCCTCGCGGGTGTAGAGCCGCCACCCGTGCCCCACCCGGCGCAGCGTGATGCCGGCCGACCGCTCGTCGTACCCCGCGGCCAGCTCCGCCAGCCCCTGCCGCACCTGCTCGGGCGGGCAGCGCAGCGCGGCGGCGAGCGTCTCCTCGTCGACGGGGTCGTCGACGACGAACAGCAGCGCCTCCAGGCCTCCGCGCAGCTGCACCGGGTCCAGGAGCACCGCCGGCTCGGGTGCGGGCTCCGGCTCGGCCTCCGGCTCGGGGACGGCGGCGAGGACGTCCTCGGCGGGCACCGCGGGCACCGGCTGCTCCTCGACGGGCCGCTCCGCGACGCGCGCGGCGAGCTCCGCCGCGACGGCGTCCCAGGCACCGGGGTCGGCCTCCCCCCGCTCGGCCGCCTTCTCACGGGTGGCGGCCAGCTCGGCGGCGAGCGCCTCCCACGAGATCGGGGCGGGGTCCTGGCGGGCACGGTCGTCGGTCACCGGTACTCCTCGTCGGCGTCGGGGGCCGGGGCGTCGGCCGGGTCGGGGACGGTCTCGCCGGTCCAGCGCACGTGCAGCTCGCCGAGCGGCGTCAGCTGCTCGAAGACCACCCGCTGCTGCCGGTAGAGCTCCAGCAGCGCGAGGAACCGGGCCACCACCTCCAGCGTGTGACCGCAGTCGGCGGTGAGCGCCCGGAAGCTCGCCGTGCCCGAGCGCACCAGCTGGTTGCGCACCAGCAGCAGCTGCTCGGAGACGCTGACCGGAGGCGCGTGCAGGTGGGCGACGCTGACCGTCTCCGGCGCCTTGGGCGCCAGCGCACGGGCGGCGAGGGCGGCGAACTGCTCCGGCGTGATGTCCAGCAGCACCTCGGGGACGAGCTCGGCGAACCGCGGCTCGAGCGCCGCCTCCCGTGGGAACCGGCGGACGGCGTCCGCCTCGCGCTCGCGCAGGAACGCCGCGGCCTGCTTGTAGGCCTTGTACTGCAGCAGCCGCGCGAACAGCAGGTCACGCGCCTCGAGCAGCTCCAGGTCCTCCTCGTCGTCCACCTCGGCCGCGGGCAGCAGCCGGGCGGCCTTGAGGTCGAGCAGCGTGGAGGCGACGACGAGGAACTCGCTCGCCTGGTCCAGGTCGAGCTCGTCTCCGAGCGCCCGCAGGTGGGCGATGAACTCGTCGGTGACCCGCGAGAGCGCGATCTCGGTGACGTCGAGCTTGTGCTTGCCGATCAGCTGCAGCAGGAGGTCGAACGGGCCCTCGAAGTTGGTCAGCCGCACGGTGAAGCGAGTCGGCGCGGCCCCACCGGCCTGGTCGGCCGGCGGAACCGCTCCGGTGCTCCCGCTCACGAGCACCCACCGTAGGCGGGCATCCTGCAGGAACCCGCCGCGAGCCTGCGAGTGGCGGGGAGCAGGAGGGTCCTTATGCCTTGAGCCGGCGCACGAGGACGGCGTCCTCGCCACGCTCGGCCAGGTCGGCCAGCAGCACCGAGACCGCCTCGCGGACGATCCGGCCGCGGTCGGCGGCCAGGCCGTGGTGGGCGCGCAGCGTGAGCCGCGCGGACTCGAGGGCGAGCAGCTCGTCCGCCGAGATGTAGACGGTGATCTTCTCGTCGTGCTTGGTCCGGTCCGTGCGGCGGACCGGCCGGCCGCGGGTGGCGACCCGGGGCTGCAGCACCGGGGCCGGCGCAGGCTCGGCCGGGGCCGCCCGGAACGAGGCCAGGTCGTCGTCCGCGGGCTGCGCGCCGCCCGGCACCAGGGTCAGCGACGCGGCCGCCTCGGCGGCGGACTCCCCGACCCGGCGGGCGGCGCTGCGCAGCGCCGGCGAGCTCGCGGGGGTGGGCAGGCTGGGCAGCTCGGTGACCTCGGTGGCCGAGGCGGTGTCGGTGCGGCGGAAGAGCTCGGAGGCTCCGGGCAGGACGGGACGCCGCGTCACAGCGCGAGCACCTCCTTGGCGAGGTCGCGGTACGCCGCGGCGCCCGACGAGGTGGGCGCCCACGTGGTGATCGGCTGGCCGGCCACCGTGGTCTCCGGGAACCGCACGGTGCGCTGGATGACGGTCTGGAACACGGTGTCGCCGAAGGCCTCGACGACCCGGCTGAACACCTCCCGGCAGTGCACGGTCCGGGAGTCGTACATGGTGGCGAGGATGCCGTTGATCTCCAGCGACGGGTTGAGCCGCTCCTTGACCTTGTCGATCGTGTCGACCAGCAGCGCCACCCCGCGCAGGGAGAAGAACTCGCACTCGAGCGGGATCACCACGCCCTGGGCGGCGGTGAGGGCGTTGACCGTCAGCAGCCCGAGCGAGGGCTGGCAGTCGATGAGGACGTAGTCGTACTCGTCGACGACGTCGGCCAGCACGCGCAGCAGGGTCTGCTCCCGCGCCACCTCGCTGACCAGCTGCACCTCGGCCGCGGAGAGGTCGATGTTGCTCGGGACCAGGTCCAGGCCCGGGATGTCGGTGGGCACCCGCACGTCGCGCAGGCTGGTCCGCCGCTCCATGAGGGCGTTGTAGATCGTCCGGTCCAGGTTCTGCGCCGGGACGCCCAGCCCCACCGACAGCGCGCCCTGCGGGTCGAGGTCGATGAGCAGCACCTTGCGGCCGAACTCCACCAGCGCGGCACCGAGGTTGATGGTGGACGTCGTCTTGCCGACGCCCCCCTTCTGGTTGCACATCGCGATGACGCGGGCGGGCCCGTGCTCGGTCAGGGGCTTGGGGTCGGGGAGGCGCCGCTGGCGCGCCCGGGCCGGGTCCTGTCGCAGCGCGGCCGCCCCCATCTCGGGGTCGGTGTCGTGCGGGCGCGCGACGGCAGAGGCCGCGTCCGCTCGGATCGCCATGGGTTGTCGCCTCCAGCTCGGTGCCCGTCCGGACGTTCCGGGTGCGGCCAGCCGTCCTGTCCGCTCGGGTGGTGCAGACGCTAGGGAGCTGGAGGATGGTTCCCAAGTCGGCACGCCGTCGACGTGTCGACATGGCGACGAATGCCAACCACTGTGACTGCTCAAGCCGAGTCGGCTGCACATAGTGCCAGAGCTCGTCGGCGCGGGCTGTCAGGTCAGCGCGCGGGGGTGACTCGTCGCGTAGACCTCGCGGAGGCGGTCCACGGTCACCAGCGTGTAGACCTGCGTCGTCGTCACCGAGGCGTGGCCGAGCAGTTCCTGCACCACGCGGACGTCGGCGCCGCCGTCCAGCAGGTGGGTCGCGAAGCAGTGCCGCAGGGTGTGCGGGGAGATCTCCCCTGTCAGCCCGGCGCGCTCGGCGGCCGTCCGGAGGATCGACCAGGCGCTCTGGCGGGACAACGGGCCACCGCGCACGTTGAGGAACAGCGCCCCGCCGCGCACCCCCGACCGGCCGTTCGCGGCCAGCGCCGGCCGCGCGCGCACGAGGTAGTCCTCGACGGCCCGCAGGGCGTAGCTGCCCACGGGGACGACGCGCTCCTTGCCGCCCTTGCCGGCCAGCCGGACGGTGTTCTGCCCGCGGTCGACGTCGTCGACGGCCAGGCCGACCGCCTCGGAGATGCGCGCCCCGGTGCCGTACAGCAGCTCCAGCAACGCCCGGTCGCGGAGCCCGCGCGGCCCCTCGAGGGAGCCGGCGGCCTCGATCAGCGCGACGACGGACTCGACGGGCACCGCCTTGGGCAGGCGGCGCGCCGGCGTGGGCGGCCGCACCTCGTGGGCGACGTCGTCGGGCACCAGGCCGTCGAGCAGCGCGAACCGGTGCAGCCCCCGCACGGCCACCACCGCGCGGGCGGCCGAGGTGGCCGACAGCGGGGGGTGGTCCTCGTCGCCCCGGCGCAGCGAGGCGAGGAAGCCGGCCACGTCGGACTCCGCCACCTCCCGCAGCCCGCGCACCCCCGCCGCCGCGAGGTACCCGGTGTAGCGGCGGAGGTCGCGGCGGTAGGAGGCGATGGTGTTGGCCGCCAGGCCCCGTTCCACGGTCAGGTGGTCCAGGTAGCCGGTGACGACCCGGTCGACGTCGGGGCCTGCGGAGAGCGCGCTGGTCACGTCGCCGCCCCGGTCCCGACCCCGCGCGCCGGTCCGCTCCTCGCTCGTCCCTCGCTGCGATGCTCCCGTCGCTGTCGTCAGGACAGGACCTCCTGGAGCGGGGCGGCGGCCATGCCGTGGGCCTCGGCGACCTCGGGCAGCACCACGCTCCCGCCGACGACGTTCACCCCGTGGGCGAGGGCCGGGTCGCGGTCGACGGCCGCGGCCGTGCCCTCGGCGGCCAGCGCCATGACGTAGGGCAGCGTGACGTTGGTCAGCGCGTGCGTGGAGGTGTTGGGCACGGCGCCCGGCATGTTGGCCACGCAGTAGAAGACCGAGTCGTGCACGCGGAAGGTCGGGTCGTCGTGCGTGGTCGGCCGGGTGTCCTCGAAGCAGCCGCCCTGGTCGACGGCGATGTCCACCAGCACCGACCCCGGCTTCATCCTCGACACCAGCTCGTTGCTGACGAGCACGGGCGCCTTCGCCCCGGCCACCAGCACCGCGCCGATCACCAGGTCGGCGTCGAGCACCGCCCGCTCGACCTCGTAGGCGTTCGAGGCGACGGTCTGCAGGTGCCCCTGGTAGATCCGGTCCGCGGCGCGCAGCTTGTCGATGTCGCGGTCCATGACGACGACCTCGGCCTGCATGCCGAGAGCGATCGCCGCCGCGTTCATGCCCGAGACGCCGGCGCCGATCACCACCACCTTGGCGGCGTAGACACCGGAGACGCCGCCGAGCAGCACGCCGCGACCACCGTGCGCCCGCTCGAGGCAGTGCGCGCCCACCTGGGGCGCCATCCGCCCGGCCACCTCGGACATGGGGGCGAGCAGCGGCAGCGTCCCGTCGGCCTTCTGCACGGTCTCGTAGGCGATCGCGGTCGTGCCGGAGGCCACGAGCGCGTCGGTGCACTCCTTCGACGCCGCCAGGTGGAGGTAGGTGAAGAGCGTCTGGTCGGCGCGCAGGCGGCCGTACTCCTCGGCGATCGGTTCCTTGACCTTCAGCAGCAGGTCGGCGTCGGCCCACACGTCGTCGGCCTCGGCGACGATGCGCGCGCCGGCGGCGGTGAAGTCCCGGTCGGGGATGGAGGAGCCCTCCCCCGCCCCCTGCTCCACGAGCACCTCGTGCCCGGCCCGCGTCAGCTCGGTCACGCCGGCAGGCGTGAGCGCCACCCGGTACTCCCGGTTCTTGACCTCTCGGGGAACTCCGACCCGCATCGCTGGCTCTCCTGGTCCCGGCGGGCCGCTCCCGAGGGTGACGGGCCAGCCCACCACGTCGTGGGCCGCCCGGTCGGGGCGGGCCTCGCCGGAGTCTAGGCACGCCGACCAGCTCCGTCCCGGGCCGGAAGCCGTTTCGTGACAGTGCCGCCCGGTCGCAGCGTCCGCGCCGGGCTGCCGCGGCCGCCCACCTGGCCGACGATGAGGGGCCCACCCGCCCCTCTCGGAGGACGCCACCGCATGCGCTTCTACGCCCAGCACCCCGCCCTGCGGGCCCGCCAGCTCGCCGCCGACGTCGGCTTCCTGGCGTGGACGGTGGCCTGGGTGCTCGTGGCACGGGCCGCGCACGGCGCCGTCCTCCTGCTCGCCGGACCGGGCCGGGCGGTCGAGGACCTCGGCCGGTCGATCGCCGGGTCGATGGGCTCGGCGGCGTCGGCCGCCCGAGGCGTGCCGCTCGTCGGGGACGAGCTGGCCGAGCCCTTCGACGCGCTCTCGGGCGCGAGCGGCTCCGTGGGCGGGGCGGGGCAGTCCGCCCAGGACGCGGTGGGCGAGCTGGCGACCATCCTCGCCGTCGTCCTCGTGCTGCTGCCGGTGGGCTGGATGCTGCTGCGCTGGCTGCCCTGGCGGCTGCGCTACGCCCGGGACGCCGGCGCAGCGACCCGCCTCGCCGGCAGCGGCGCCGGCCTGGACGTGCTCGCCGTCCGGGCCGCCGCGACGGCGCCGCTGGACCGGCTGGCCGGGCTGCCGCCCGGCACGGGGGCGGCCTGGTGGGCCGGCGACGCCGCGGCCACCCGCGAGCTGGCGGAGCTGGAGCTGCGCCGGCTGGGCCTGCCCCCGCCAGGGGAGGCACTGGAACGGCCATCCTCCGGGGGCCCGCGCTGACCCTGCCGAGCTGAGGGGAAGGGGGGCCTTCGCCTACCCCGCGTCGACCGGGCGCAGCCGCGGACCGGCCGCCCGCACCTGGGCGGCCGCGAGCAGCCCGACGACGGCCGCGACGTTGCGGATGCCGCCGTCGAAGACCTGCTGGACGGCGTCGGCGAGGGGCACCCGCTCGACGGTCATGTCAAGCTCCTCGTGCTCCACGGTGAAGCCCTCGGGTCGGTCGACGTCGGTGAGCCCCTCCGCGAGGTAGACCAGCACCTGCTCGTCGCAGAAGCCCGGCGAGCTGTAGTGGGTGGTCAGCAGCGACCAGCGGGCCGCCGAGAGCCGCACCTCCTCGGCGAGCTCGCGCTTCGCCGTCTCCAGCGGCGGCTCGCCGTCGGCGTCGCGCAGCCCGGCCGGCAGCTCCCAGAGGTACCCACCGACCGGGTGCCGGTACTGGCGGAGGAGCACCACCTCGTCGGCCTCGGTCAGCGCCACGACCGCCACCGCCCCCGGGTGGTGCACCACCTCGCGGACGCTGTCCCCGCCGCCCGGCATCGCCACGGTGTCCTTGACCAGGCTGATGACCCGGCCCTCGTACACCGGCTCGGTGGCCAGGACGCGGTACTCGTGCGCGTCCGGCTCCCCCTGGCCCATCAGATGCCGACCTTCTCGGCTTCGTCGACCGGCACCGGCAGCCGCGCGGACTCCTGGTACTCGACGGCGGCCCGCACGAACGCCGCGAACAGCGGGTGCGGCCGGGTCGGGCGGCTCTTGAGCTCGGGGTGGGCCTGGGTGCCGACGAAGAAGGGGTGCGTCTCGCGGGGCAGCTCGGCGAACTCCACCAGCAGGCCGTCGGGCGAGGTGCCGGAGAAGACAAGCCCGGCCTCGCCGAGCCGGTCGCGGTAGGCGTTGGCCACCTCGTAGCGGTGCCGGTGCCGCTCGGTGATCTCGGTGGAGCCGTACGCGGCGGCCACCACCGAGCCGTGCTGCAAGCTCGCCGGGTAGCTGCCCAGCCGCATGGTCCCGCCCATGTCGCCCCGGCCCGCGACGACGTCGAGCTGGGTGGCCATGGTGGAGATGACCGGGTCGGGGGTCTCGGGGTCGAACTCCGCGGAGTTGGCCTTCTCCAGGCCGGCAACGGTGCGGGCGTACTCGATGACCATGCACTGCAGGCCCAGGCACAGCCCCAGCGTCGGGATGCCGTTGGTGCGGGTGTACCGGATGGCGCCGAGCTTGCCCTCGATGCCGCGCACGCCGAAGCCACCGGGGATGCAGACCCCGTCGACGCCGGCCAGCGCCTTCTCCGCGCCCTCGGGGGTCTCGCAGTCGTCGGAGGGCACCCAGCGGATCTGCACCTTGCTGCGGCGCGCGAAGCCGCCGGCGCGCAGCGCCTCGGTCACGGACAGGTAGGCGTCGGGCAGGTCGATGTACTTGCCGACGAGCGCGATCGTCACCGTCTGCTTCGGCGCGTGGACGCGGTCGAGCAGGTCGCCCCACACCGTCCAGTCGACGTCGCGGAACGGCAGCCCCAGCCGGCGGACGACGTAGGCGTCCAGGCCCTCCCGGTGCAGCACCTTCGGGATGTCGTAGATCGACGGCGCGTCGGGGCAGGAGATGACCCCCTCGGGGTCGGTGTCGCACATGAGGCTGATCTTGCGCTTGAGGCCCTCGTTGATCTCCCGGTCCGACCGGCAGACCAGCGCGTCGGGCTGGATGCCGATGCTGCGCAGGGCGGCGACCGAGTGCTGCGTCGGCTTGGTCTTCAGCTCGCCCGACGGCGCGATGTACGGGATGAGCGAGATGTGCAGGAAGAAGCAGTTGTCCCGGCCGATCTCGTGGCGCACCTGGCGTGCGGCCTCGAGGAAGGGCAGCGACTCGATGTCGCCGACCGTGCCGCCGATCTCGGTGATCACCACGTCGACCCGCTCCGCCGAGTCCGCGCCGGCGAGGATGCGGGCCTTGATCTCGTTGGTGATGTGCGGGATGACCTGGACGGTGTCGCCGAGGTACTCGCCGCGCCGCTCCTTGGCGATCACGTCGGAGTAGACCTGCCCGGTCGTGACGTTCGCCCGGCCGGAGAGGTCGGTGTCGAGGAAGCGCTCGTAGTGACCGATGTCCAGGTCGGTCTCCGCGCCGTCCTCGGTGACGAACACCTCACCGTGCTGGAACGGGTTCATCGTCCCCGGGTCCACGTTGAGGTAGGGGTCGAGCTTCTGCATCGTGACGCGGAGGCCACGGCTGGCCAGCAGCGTGCCGAGCGAACTGGCGGTCAGGCCCTTGCCGAGCGAGGAGACGACCCCGCCGGTGACGAAGACGAACTTCGTCGGCTGGTTGTTGTGGAGCAGGAGGCTGCCACCCGAGTGATCACGTGTTCCCGACGGTCGATCCACGGGAGACGACCGTAACACGATCCGCGCCGTCGGCCGGACCGGAGCGGGGCGCGCCGCCCGCCGCCTCCCCCGTGCCGGGGAGGTCGTCCTCGCGACCGGCGGCCAGCCACACGAGCAGCGGCACCAGCAGGGCCGCCGCGGTCGCGGGCAGGGCGACGCCGGAGTCGTTGACCGCAGCCCCGATGGTGAGGCTGAGCGCGATCGACACCAGGGCCGCGCGCAGCACGGCGGCGTCGGCGGGCGGCAGCCCGGCAGGCCCGCTCGGCGGCCGCCCCGGCACGGCCGCGACGCTGCGCAGCGGCCCGCCGGGGCGGAGCAGCCAGACGGCGGCGACCAGGGCGACCGGCAGCATCCAGGCGAGCGGGCTGCCGAGCAGGATGCCGAGGTTGGCCTGCGCCTTCCGGCTCACCACCGTCAGCGCCTCGCCGCTGAGCACCTGCTCGACGAACCGGCCCAGGTGGGTGCGCTCCGCGGGCGGCCGCAGCCAGTCGAGCACCGCCACCGTGCTCACGGCCACCACCGCGGCGGCGAGGACCCCCGCCATCCGGACGACCGTCACCCGCACCCGGGCGAGCAGCATCGCCAGCAGCAGGAAGCCCGGCAGCGCCGCCAGGACGCCGCCGAAGTCCCGCCCCAGCGGTGGGGCCCCGATGACGACGACGGCCAGCAGCCCGGCGCCCACCACCACGGTGCCCGTGCGGCGGCGCCGCCGCTCGGGGGCCGACCGGCGCCCGACCGCGGCGGCCAGCGCCGCGGTGACGGCGAGGGCGCTCACCGACAGCAGACCGAAGGTGAGGTTGCCGTAGCCGGTGAACCGCCCGGCGACGATCGCGTCGTACCCGAGCGGCCCGTTGTGCTCGAGCGTCGAGCCGGTGAGGACGTCGCCGACGAGGGTGACCAGGGTCAGCACCAGGACGGCCAGCGCCGGGCCCAGCCGGTGCCGGCGCCAGGGCCCCAGCACCGCGACCGCGAGCACCAGCAGGTCGGCGACGACCACCGACGCCACCAGGGCCGCCAGCGGCGCGGGCGCCCGCTCCCACGGCGCCAGTCCCGCGAGGTAGGTGGCCACCGGCAGCCCTGCGGCGGCGAGGCAGAGCAGCCGCAGCGCCCGGCGGGCCGGCGGCCAGGTCCCGGGACGGGCGCCCCGCCGCCGGCTGCCCACGACCAGCACGCCCAGCCCGACGACGGCCGCGCCGACGAGCACGAAGGTCCAGAAGAAGACGCCGGTGTTGCGGTGGTGGGTGATCGCCGCGGTGTTGACCCGCTCCAGCTCGGCGACCGCCTCGGTCAGCGGCGGCCGCTCCCCCGTGCTGCGCCACGGCTGGCCGTTCATCGACGACGGCGGGTCCAGGCCGAGCGCGCGCAGGGCGGTGGGGGCGACGTCGATGAGCTGGACGAACGGCACCCGCCCGGTGCTCGACGAGGTCAGCCAGCCCGCCTCGAACCCGGGGCCCCGCGCCATGCCGACGTGCAGCTGCGGGCGGCCGTCGTTGACCTCCGAGATGCCGGCCAGCAGCAGCAACGTCTCCCCCGGCAGCGCGTCGACGGCGGCCAGCAGCCGGCCCAGCGCGTCGTCGATCCGGGTCAGCGCGGAGGCCCGTGGCTCGGGCCGGGTGCCGTCGTCGGTCGGCTCGGCACCGGGGGCGCCGGCGTCGGCGAGCTGGTCGAGGGAGACCAGGCTCAGCGGGCAGGCGGTCAGCAGCTCGACCAGCTCCCCCGGGTCGGCCGGCAGGGTGGGCACCGTGGTGAGGGGCACCCCCTCCGCGGCGGCGGCCAGCGCGGCGGCGCGGCCGGACACCGCGGCGCAGCCGACCGCCTCCCCCAGCGCGCCGGGCTCGGCGCCGAAGCGGACGGTGCCCTCGTCCTCGGCTATCCGGGCGACGGTGGCCTGCGGGTCGCCCAGGGCCACCGCGGCCACCCGCTCCTGGAGCCCGCAGCGGGTCAGCGAGGTGTCCAGCCGGGGCTCCTCGGTGGCCTCGCCGTCCCCGGGCACCTCCTCGTCGGCGTCGCCATCGGGCACCTCCGGGTCGGGCAGGGTGGGCAGCGGGACCGGCGGGAGCCCCTCGTCGGTGCCCGGGAAGCGCGCCCGGTTCCCGGCGCCGAGGGTCGCCCAGCCGTCCAGCACGCAGCTGGTGGAGCGGGCCGCACGCACCGACGTCGACCCGATCGCCGCCCCGTCCGCCAGCGACCACAGCTGCGGCGTCGAGACGGCGTCCACGTCGGACCAGGTGAGCCCCGGGATCCCGACCACGACCACCCGGTCGGCCCCGTAGCCCTCGTCGCCGGGCACCGCCCCGGCGCCGGCCGGCAGGGCGACCAGGAGCAGCACCAGCACGACGAGCGCCGCCGCGCGGCGTGCCACCCGCACCGCCGCCCCGGTCATGCCGCGGGCCGGGCCGGTGGCGTCCCGAGCAGCTCGCCGTAGATCGCGACCAGCTCCGCGGCCGTGGCCCCCTCGTCGGGCCAGCCGGCCGCCTGCCGCGACCCGGCCGCCACGAGGTCCGCGGCGTGCGCGCTGTCGCAGAGCACCCGCACCACGGCCTCGGCCAGCGCGACCGGGTCGCCCACCGGCACGAGCTCGGCGGCGTCCCCGAGCAGCTCCGGCAGCCCGCCGGTGCGGGTGGCGACCAGCGGCACCCCGGCGCGGAGGGCCTCCTGCGCGGTCAGCGAGCGCGCCTCCCAGCGCGAGGGCAGCACGCAGAGGTCGGCGGCGCCGAGCAGGTCGGCGACGTCGTCCCGGCGGCCCAGCAGCGCGACCGGGAGCGCCTCGGCGCGGATCCGCCGGGCCAGCTCGTCGTGCAGCGGCCCGTCCCCGGCGATCACCACCGACGGCGCCGGGCGCACCCGCTGGTCGGCCGACCAGCGGGCCACCGCGTCCAGCAGGACGTCGTAGCCCTTCTGCGGGTGGAGGCGCCCCACGGCGACGACGAGCGCGCGGTCGTCCTCGAGGCCGAGCTCGGCGCGGACCTGCGCCGGGGGGCGGGTGGCAGGGGGAAGCGGCGGTGCGGACACCGGGGCGACCCGCACGTCGCCCGCCCCCAGCCGCCGGGCGTTCTCCGCGAGATCGGCCGAGGCGGCGAGGACCACGTCCGCGGCCCGCACGGTGGCCTGCTCGGCGCGCTGCAGGACCCGGCGCCGCAGCCCGCCGCCGTCGGGCAGGGCGTTGTGCAGGGTGAGCACCAGGGGGACGGTCCCGCCGGCCAGCCGGCGGGCGGCCGCGGCGACCAGCCCGGCCCGCAGGCCGTGGGCGTGCACGAGGTCGGTGCCGGCGAGCGCGCGGCGGAGCGCCCGCACCGCCCGTAGGTCCGCGGCCGGGGCCAGGCCCGCGGAGATCTCCACGGGGGTGAAGCGGGCGCCCCGCCCGGAGAAGCCGAACAGCGCGTCGGTGGCCGCCGGCCCGCAGACCCCGACGTCGGCGCCGGCCGCGAGCAGCGGCGGCACCAGCGAGCGGACGTGGGTGCCCACCCCGCCGGTGCTGGTGGCCAGCACCTCGGTGACGCGGCGTTCCCGCAGGGGCGCCTCAGCCACCGCGCACCTCCTGCCGGTCCGTCGTCCGCAACTCCCGGAGCGCCCCCACGAGCTGCGCACGGGCCGTCCCCATCATGACCGCCAGCGCGACGACCAGCACGACGCCCCCGGCGAGGAGCCCGGCGGCGAGCGCGAGGAGCAGCCCCGCGTCGGGCACGCGGTCGGCGCCCAGCGCACGGGCGACCCACAGCCCGGCCGCGCCGCCCAGGCCCGCGGCGAGCACCGCGGCGGGGCCGCTGCGCGACAGCCCGTGCAGCGCCGGCCGGCCCGCCGCCCGGACGACGGCCACCAGCAGCCCCGCGCCGGCGACGGTGACCCCGAGGGTGTGGCCGAGGGCCAGCGCGGCGGCCCGGTCGGCGGCGGGGAGCGCGCGGGCCAGCACGACGTCGGCACCGGCGGCCAGCAGCCAGCCGCCCAGCACCCACGCCGTCGGCGCCTTCCACAGCCCCCGGGCGTAGAGCGCGCGGGTGAGGACGGCGACCAGGCCGTAGCCGAGCAGGCCGGGTGCGAAGGCGACGATCGTGTCGCGCAGCGCCGCGACCTCGCGGTCGGTCCCGGAGACGAGGAAGACCCGCGCCACGGGGCCGGCGGCGGCGACCAGGACCGCGGTGGCGACGGCGGACGCCGCGACGGTGAGCACGACCACGGGGGCCAGGGCGCGGCGGTAGCCGGTCTCGTCGCCGCTCTCGGCGCGCTCGGCCAGCCCCGGGTAGGCCGAGGTCGCCAGCGGCACGGCGAGCGCCGCCCAGGGCAGCAGGAAGACCGTCAGACCGGCGACGTAGACGACCTGCGTGCCGTCGGGCGCCCCGCTGTTGGCCAGCCGGATGGCGACCACGGCCACCAGCTGCTGACCGGCCAGGGTGAGGACGCCGGCCAGGGCGAGGCGGCGGACCCGCGGCGCGGCACCGACCGGGAAGCGGAGGGCCGGCCGCAGGCCCAGCCGCAGCCCCCGCAGCGGCACCAGCAGGCTGAGGCTCAGCGCCACCACGCCGAGCGTCGTCCCCACGCCGAGGACCAGCTCGGCCGGGGTCGAGAGCCCGGCCACCTCCTGGTCGCCGCCCATGGCCGCGAAGGTGAGGTAGGCCCCCGCCACGACGACGCTCGACAGCAGCGGCGCCAGCGCCGGGCCGGCGAAGCGCCGGTGCGCCTGCAGCACGCCGGTCAGGACGATGCCGATGCCGTAGAGGACGACCTGCGGGGCGAAGACCAGCAGGAAGCGGGCGGCCAGCGCGACCTGCTCCGGGTCCTCGGCACCGAGCAGCAGCCGGGCGATCGGCTCGGCCAGCAGCGCGAGCAGGACCGCGAGCGGGACGAGCAGCAGCAGCGTCCAACCCAGCAGGGCCGAGGCCGTGCGCCGCACCTGCTCGCGGTCCCCGGCGGCGATGCCACCGGCGAGCATGGGGACGACGAGGCTGGCCAGCGCCCCACCGGCGACGACCTCGAAGACGATGTTCGGGACGTTGTTGGCCGCGAGGTAGGTGTCACCGGTGCTGTCGGGGCCGACCGTGTTGGTGAAGACCAGCGTCCGCCCGAACCCGGCCAGCCGGGCCAGGACGGTGAGCGCCGCGATCAGCACCGCGGCCCCGGCCACCCCGCGGGCCACCTGCCGCGTGGTCACGAGGATCGGCGACCGAGGCGGTCCAGTTCCCGCAGGCCCGGCGTGGCCTCGATGACCCGGGTGAAGCTGATCCGCTCGCTGGCGAGGGTGAGCCCGGTGACGACGGCCAGCGCGCCGGCGCGTGCCCCGCGGGAGGGCATCGCGGCCAGCCGCAGGCCCAGCAGCGCACCGAGGGCGTTGGCCCCGCTGTCCCCCAGCATGACCCGCTCGCCGAGGTCGTCGGGCAGGACGGCCAGGGTCGCGCCCAGGGGCCCCGCCACCAGGACGCCGGAGGGGCCGCCGAGGCCGGCGGCCGCCGCGAGGGCACCGGCCTTGGCCGCGCGCCCCGGCCGCAGGTCGAGCAGGTTGAGCAGGTTGGCGGTGCCGGCGACGAGCCCGGTGGTGAGCACGGCCTCGACGAGCGCGCCGGGGCTCCGCCCCGGACCGCGGGTGAGCAGCGCGGCGACGGCGGCCGCGGCGCCGATGCCGGCGACCTTGACCGCGCCCGCCGAGACGCGGCCCTCCCGCAGGGCCCGCAGGTGGCCGGCGAGCCCCTTGTCGCGGGCCTGCTCCGGCCGGGCGCCCGCGAGGTCGTCGTACCCGCCGACCAGGCCGGAGACGGCACCGACCACCGCCGCGGCGGCCCGGGTGCCGGGCGGGGCGCCCAGCGCCGCGGTCGCCGTCGCCGACAGCGCCAGCGCGGGGCCGCCGAGCAGGCTGACCGGCCGGCCGGCGTAGTTCGTGCGCCTCCACGGGGCGCCGGCGGGACCGTCCGCGAGCCGGGCGGCGACCGCCAGGGCGACCCGGGCCGCCCCGGCCCCGGCGAGGGCGGGGAGCGCGGTGCGCCGGGCGCTCACTGCGCGCCGGTGGGCAGCGGCGGCACCGGCTGGGCGTCCTCGCCGGTGCCGTACATGCCCGAGGTGCCCTGCGTCTCCTGGCCCAGCGCCAGCACCGTGCTGATCCGCCCGACGACGGCCGCGACGTTGTCCACCGTGGAGATCGCGTCGGCGAGCGCCGGGTCCGCGCGCACGGCGCCGATGAGCCCGTTCGGGCGGGCCGACGGCGCGTCGCCGGCCACCACGGCTCCCCGGCCCTGCGCGTCGAGGGCGGCGGCCAGCTCGACCAGGGCGGCGTTGCGGGCGTCGGCGTCGTCGCCGGTGAACCCGCTGCCGGTGAGCAGCACCGCGTGGTCGGCGGGCGAGACCGACGCGCTCTCAGGAACGAGGACGTCCAGCGAGCTCAGGCCGGCCAGCACGGAGGAGACGGCTGCGGTGTCGGGCGCCGGGCCGTCCGGCGGGACCATCAGCACCTGCGACAGCAGACCGGCCACGAGGACACCGGCGTCGCCGCTCTCGGGCAGCTGGACGCCGGCGGGCAGCCCGGCGCCGGTCACGAAGCTCTGCAGGGCGGAGGCCGTCGCCGGGTCGCTGTACTCGGGCTGGAGCCGCACCACTCCGCTGACCGAACCACCGGCCTCCTCGATCAGCTCGGTGACCGCCTCGACGGTCTCGGGGGTGACGCTGTCGTTGGTCGGGACGAGCAGCACGGAGCGGTCGGTGAGCGTCCCCTCGACCAGGGGCCCGGCGACGGCCTCCTCGAACTCCTGCGAGGTGTCCAGCCGTGCCTGCAGGTCCCGCGTCTGGTCCTCGAGGTCCCGCTTGTCCTGCTCGAGCTGGGCCACCTGGTTCTCGATGTCGGCGAGGATCGGCTCGTTGAGCGCCGTCGTCCCGATGACGATGCCCAGCGCCACCGCGAGGAACACCGCGATCAGCGAGACCAGGTGGTAACGGAAGTCGATCACGTGAAGAGGTTCTCCAGCCAGAACATGAAGCTGTTCCATTGGTCGAGCAGCAGGTCCAGGTAGACGCGCCCGGCCGCGGACAGGGCGAGTGCCGAGCCGATGGCGACGAAGGCGGCGATCACCAGGACCACGAGCGCGGTCGTCGAGATGCGGCTGCGGTACAGCCGGCTGACGCCCTTCGCGTCGACGAGCTTGCCGCCGAGGCGCAGGCGGGTGAGGAAGGTCGAGGCCATGCCCCCGCGTCCCTTGTCCAGGAACTCGACGAGCGTGGCGTGCGTGCCGACGGCGACGATGAGCGTCGCGCCCTTCTCGTCGGCGAGGAGCATCGCGATGTCCTCGCTGGTGGCGGCCGCCGGGAAGGTGATGGCCTCGACGCCGAGGTCCTGCACGCGGGCCAGGCCGGGTGCGCGGCCGTCCGCGTAGGCGTGCACGACCACCTCGGCGCCCGAGCGCAGGACGTCGTCGCTGACGGAGTCCATGTCGCCGATGATCATGTCCGGCGAGTAGCCCGCCTCGACCAGCGCGTCCGCGCCGCCGTCCACGCCGATGAGGACCGGGCGGTAGTCGCGGATGTAGGAGCGGAGGGCGTGGAGGTCCTCCTTGTAGTCGTAGCCGCGGACGACCACGAGCACGTGCCGGCCCTCGATCTTCGTGGTCACGTCCGGGACGCCGACCCCGTCGAGCAGGAGCGCGCGCTCCCGCTTCATGTACTCCATGGTGTTGGCGGCGAACGCCTCCAGCTGCACCGAGAGGCCGGCCTTCGCCTCGGCCATCGCGGCGGCCACCGTCCCGGCGTCGTGCTCGGTGCCCTCGGCGAGGACCGTGCCCTCGGCGTCGACCAGGCGGCCGCCGTCGAGGCGGACCTCGGTGCCCTCCTTGACCTTCGCGAAGACGTCCTTGCCGACGTCGTCCAGGAGCGGGATGCCGGCGTTGATCAGGATCTCGGGGCCCAGGTTCGGGTAGCGGCCGGAGATGCTGGGCGCGGCGTTGACGACGGCGGCGACCTTGCAGCCCACCAGCGCGTCAGCGCTCACGCGGTCGATGTCGACGTGGTCGATGACGGCGATGTCGCCGGGGCGCAGCCGCTTCGTCAGGTTCTTGGTGCGCCGGTCCAGGCGGACGGTGCCGGCGGTACCGGGCCCCGCCTCGTGAGCCCGGCCGCGGCGAACGGTGCCGATGCGCATGACGTTGCATGCTGCCACGCTCGGCAGCCGGGCCGATCCTCCGACGCGCCTCGGCGACGCCCCGGTCACGCAGCGTGTCCGACACCACCTTCGGCCGACACGCCGGGCTCGCCGTGTCGGCCGCCTTCGCGGAACCGTTACCGAGTTGTGACTAGCGTTGCCCGTGTGACTGGTGTTGCCGCAGCCCTGACGACCGACGCGTCCCTCCCGCAGGTCGAGGAGGCCGCCCCGGTGCCCGCCGGCACCGCGGTGATCAGGGCTGTTCCCACCCGGGACCCGGTCGCGGCCCCCGCCGCGCCCCCTGCCCCGCCGGAGGCGGACGAGGCGGAGCGGGCGCGCGGCCCGCGCAAGCGGCGGGGGCAGGGGATCCGGGAGCACCGGCGGCAGCAGACGCGGGAGCGCATCGTCGACGCCGCCACGGAGCTGTTCGAGGAGCGGGGCTTCGACGCGGTGAGCGTCGTGGAGATCGCCCAGCGCGCCGGCGTGGTGGAGAAGACCGTCTTCAACCACTTCCCCGTGAAGGAGGGGCTGGTCTTCGACGCCGACCCGCCGATGCGGGCCGCTCTGCTGGCGGCGGTGCGCCGCCGGCCGGCCGGCGAGTCGGTGGCCGCGGCCGCGGGGAGCTTCGTCGTGGCCGCGGTCAGCCTGCTGGGCACCCCCGAGGCCGCCGACGGGGTGGCCCGGATGGCGCGGGTGATCCGGGGCAGCCGCACGCTGCAGGTGCGCGAGCGGGAGATCCTCGGCGAGCTCACGACCTCGTTGGCGGAGCTGATCGCCGAGGAGACCGAGGCGCGGCCGGGGCAGGTGGAGCCGTGGCTGGCCGCGCACGCCGTGCTGGGTCTGTACGCCGCGCTGCTGGAGCTGGCGCGCGACCGCGTGCTGGCCGGGGTGAGCGGCCCGGAGCTCGCCGCCGAGCTCCGCCGCCAGGGCCGCCGCGGCCTGGCGCTGCTGCAGTTCGGCCTCGCCGGCTACGCCAAGCGACGCTAGCCCTTGTCGCGCTCCGGACGACGACCGCGGCCAGGAGCCGTACCCCCGTCGCGCTGAGCCGTTTCCCAGCGTTCCCCGGGGACCCTCCGGGCCCCGCTCGTCAGGACGGATTGATCTGCAGTGAGCCCAGCAGCTGGTCGCCGCGGTCGCCGGGCAGCTCGGGGTCACGGGTGAAGAGGGCGACGGCGACCATGTAGCCGTCCTCGCCGGCCCAGCCGTGGCCCTCGGCGCAGAGCCGGCGGATGTGGTCGCGCACCTTGGGCTCGCTGCTGTAGGGCCCGAAGTCCAGCCCCATGGCGAGGAAGTTGACGACCCGGTAGCCGAGCTCCTCGGCGGTGCGCACGGTCGTCTCGGGATCGGAGTAGCTGGCGACGGCGGTGATCACGTCGGTGTAGCCGACCTTGAGCAGCTGCAGCACCAGGTCGTTGCCGCGGACGCCGCCCCACAGCTCGGGCATCAGGATCTCGCGGTCGGGGGCGGGGATGTACGGCGGGTTGGAGATCACCGTCCGGGCCGGGCGCCCACCCGCGGAGTCGGCCTGGTCGAAGAAGTCGCCGAGCTCGACGGTGTACCGGTCGGCGACGCCGCGGGCGGCGATGTTGGCGCGGGCCTGCTCCACCGACGGGGCGCTGATGTCGTAACTCCGCACCCGGAGCCCGGGCAGGGACCGGATGACGTCGGAGATGGCGGTGGCGTCACCGGTCCCCAGCTCGTCCACCGCCTCCTCGACCCAGCCGAGCTGGTCGCGGTACTGGCTGAGCAGCATGCACACCGAGAAGCCGTAGTGCGCGGACTCGTCGGTCGAGGAGAAGCACGTCACCGACAGCCCCTACCCCGGGTGTCCGCCGCGCACTCCCCGGTCACCCGCACCGGGGAACGCCGGTCAGCGGGCGGCGGCCGCCACGGCGAGGAGCTCGCGCGCGTGCGCCTGGCCGGTGTCGCTGTCGGCCAGGCCGGAGAGCATGCGGGCCAGCTCCCGCACCCGGTCCTCGCCGTCGACCGACCGGATGTCGGTGGCGGTCACCCCCGCGCCGGTGTCGGGTGACTTGTCGACGACGAGGTGGGTGTCGGCGAACGCCGCGACCTGCGCGAGGTGGGTGACGACGACGACCTGGTGGTCGCGGGCGAGCCGGGCCAGCCGCCGCCCGATCTCCCCCGCCGCCTGGCCACCCACACCGGCGTCGACCTCGTCGAAGACCATGACCGGGACGGGGTCGGCGCCGGCGAAGACGACCTCGATGGCGAGCATGACGCGGGAGAGCTCACCGCCGGAGGCGCCCTTGTGCACCGGGCGGGGCGGGGCCCCGGGGTGTGCCGCCAGCAGCAGCGCGACCTCGTCGATCCCTTCGGGGCCGGGGTCGTCGGGGCGGCTGTCGATGCTGAAGGAGACCTGGGCGCTCTTCATCGCCAGCCCGGCCAGCTCGCCACCCACCTCGGTGGCGAACCCCTCGGCGGCGGCCCGCCGGCCCGCCGAGATCTCGGCGCCCAGCCGGTCGACCTCCGCCCGGGCGGCGTCCCGCTCGGCGGCCAGCGCCTCGAGCGCCTCGTCGGAGACGTCGAGCTCGGCGAGCCGCCCGGCGGCGTCCTCGGCCCACGCCAGCACGCCGGCGACCCCGGCGCCGGGGTCGGCGTACTTGCGGACGAGCGCGGTGAGGGCGGCCCGGCGGTCGAGCACCTCGGCCAGCCGGGCGGGGTCGGCGTCGAGGTCGGCCACGTAGCCGGAGAGCTGCCCGGCGACGTCGGAGACCACGGCGACGGCGTCCGCGAGGTCCTGGGCCAGGATCACCAGTGTCGGGTCGTCGGAGCCGGCCAGGGCGCGCTCGGCGATCGCCAGCGCCGCGGTGGCGTCCTGGGGCACCTCGCCGGCGCCCAGGTCACCGGTGACGTCGCCGACGAGCGCCGTGCGGGCCTCGTCCGCCGCGGCCCGCAGCGCGTCGGCGTCGCTGAGCCGCTTGGCCTGGGTGTCCAGCGCGTCGTCCTCACCGGGCTCGGGGGCGACGGCGGCGATCTCCTCCAGGCCGTGGCGGAGCACGTCGGCAGCCTGTGCCAGCTCGCGGGCCTGCCCGCGCCGGCGGTCGAGGTCCGCGGCGAGCTCCCGCCAGCGTCGGTGGGCCTCGCGGTAGCGGTCGAGGAGGGCCAGGTGATCGGCGCCGGCGTACCGGTCGAGCGCCCGGCGCTGCTCGGCCGGGCGCGACAGCCGCAGCTGGTCGGTCTGGCCGTGCACCGCGAGCAGGCTCTCTGCGAGCTCGGCGACCACGCCGACCGGCACGCTCCGGCCGCCCAGGTAGGCGCGCGACCGGCCCTCGGCGCTGACCGTGCGGGCCAGGATGAGGCTGCCGTCGTCGTCGGGATCGGCGCCGGCGTCGGCCGCCCGCGCCCAGGCAGGCGACTCCGGCGGCAGCTCGAGCCGTCCCTCCACCCCGGCACGGCCGCTGGCCCGGACCCGCCCGGGGTCCGCCCGCCCGCCGAAGAGCAGGGTCAGCCCGGTCACCACCATCGTCTTGCCGGCGCCGGTCTCGCCCGTCACGACCGTCAGGCCGCGGCCGAGTTCCAGGGTCACGTCGTCGATCGCGCCCAGGCCGCGGATTCGCAGCTCCGAGAGCCGTCCGGTCGCCCTGCTGGAACGGCCCTCCTGCAGGGGCCCGCGCCGAGCGCCAGCGAGGTGCGGGGGGCAGGAGGGTCCTTCGTCAGACGTCGTCGTCCGTGCCGCCACCGCTCACCTCCCGGGCCGCTGTCGGGGCCTCCGCGCCGTCCGGGACGACGACGTCGCGGGTGAGCACGTTGCGGCTGGTGAACAGCTCGTGGCCGGGGCCGGCGTGGCGGGCGTCGCGGAAGCCGCGGACGGGGAGGCCGAACTTCGCCACCAGCCGGTCGCCGAAGGTCGAGGCGTGCACGCGGGCGATGCGCACCGGCCGGCTCGCGCGGCGGACCTCGACGCGGCCGCCGTCGGGGACGTCGAGGGTGCGCCGCCCGTCCGCGGACACCCGCGCCTGGTTGCCGTCGGCGGGCACCGCCACGGTGACCACCGAGTTCGGCGAGGTCACGAGTGGCCGCGCGAAGAGCGCGTGGGCATTGCTCGGGACCAGCAGCAGCGCTTCCACGTCGGGCCAGACCACGGGACCGCCCGCGGAGAACGCGTAGGCGGTGGAGCCGGTGGGGGTCGCGCACAGCACGCCGTCGCAGCCGAAGCTGGTCAGCGGCCGCCCGTCGATCGCGATGACGACGTCGAGCACCCGGGAGCGCTCGGCCTTCTCCACCGAGACCTCGTTGAGCGCCCACGTCCCACCGACGACCGTGCCACCGGCGTCGACCACGTCGACCTGGATGGCGAGCCGCTCCTCCACCGAGTACTCGCAGTCCTCGATGGCGGTCAGGGTCTCCTCGACCGCCTCGGGCTCGGTCTCGGCGAGGAAACCGACCCGGCCGAGGTTGACGCCCATGAGCGCGGCGTCGGTGTACCGGGCGAGCTCGGCGGCGCGCAGGAAGGTGCCGTCGCCCCCGAAGACCATGATGATCTCGGCGTCCTTGGCCGCGTTCTCGTCGCAGGGCACCACCTCCGCGCCGGGGATCTCCAGGTCGGGCGCCTCGTCCTCGAGCACCTTGACCCCGATGCCGCCGCGGAGGAGCCGCGCCGCCGACGTGCGGGCCAGCTCGACGATGTCCCCCCGCCCGGTGTGCACGGTGAGGAGGACCCGCCGGGTCGTCCGCTCGTCGGTCGCTGCCGTGCTGGGCTGGGTCACTGCGGTCCCTCCTGGACTGCTCGACGGACGGCGTCCTCCTCGATCGGCCCGGCGTCGGACCGCAGCCAGAGGAAGAACTCCACGTTGCCGGCCGGCCCCGGCAACGGGCTGGCCACCACGCCGGCGGTGCCCCAGCCCAGCGCCTGCGCCGCCCGCCCGACCTCCAGGACGGCCTGCACCCGGTGTTCCGGCTCACGGACGACGCCTCCGGCGCCGAGCCGCTCCCTGCCCACCTCGAACTGCGGCTTCACCATCGGGAGGAGGTCGGCGTCCGGACGGGCGCAGGCGGTGAGCGCCGGCAGCACCAGGCGGAGCGAGATGAAGGACAGGTCGGCGACGACGAGCTCCACCGGACCGCCGATCGCCTCGGGCGTCAGCGTGCGCACGTTGGTGCGTTCGTGCACCTGCACCCGGTCGTCGGTGCGCAGCGGCCAGGCGAGCTCCCCGTACCCGACGTCGACGGCGACGACCTCGGCCGCCCCGCGTCGCAGGAGGACCTCGGTGAAGCCCCCGGTGGAGGCGCCGGCGTCCAGCGCCCGCCGCTGCTCGACCGGGACGGGGAAGGCCTCCAGGGCGCCCAGCAGCTTGTGCGCGCCGCGGGACACCCACGACGGTTCGTCGGGGTCGGTCCGCACCACGACGGGGGTCCCCGCCTCGACGCCGGTGGCCGGCTTGGTGGCCGCCTGACCCGCGACGGCGACCCGCCCCTCCGCGATGAGGCTCACCGCGTGCTCGCGCGACCGGGCCAGGCCGCGGCGCACGAGCTCGGCGTCGAGCCGGCTGCGACGGGCCATCAGCGCGGGTCGATCGTGCCGAGCTCGCGCTGCAGGCGCGCGTGCTCGGCCTCGAAGACGGCGACGTGCTCGGACACCGGCAGCTCGTCGAGACCGTCCAGCCGGCCGTCGCCGCGTTCCGTGCGCGCGGCCTCGTCCTCCGCCTGCGTCGCCGTCGCCTCCTCCGCGGCGGCCGGCTCCGGCCGCGGGCCCGCCGAGGGCGCCGCCCCGGGGACGGCGACCGGCGCGGGCCCAGGGCGGTAGGGCCCTGGCACCGGTCGCGGTGCGGTCGGCTCGGTCACGGAGCACCTCTCGGGGGAAGGGGGCGGGCCGGGACGGGCGCTCGCGGGCGCGCCGCCGTCTGCAGCGGAGGTTACCGGCCGGGGACGACGCCGACGGGGCCGACGGAGCAGCGCGATAGCGTCGGGCGACCGCACCCACCGCCGATCCCAGGGGAGATCCCTCCGCGTGGCCACGATGGACCAGTGCATGACCGCCCTGTCGGGGATCCTCGGCGACCTCGCCGCGAACCCTGCGGCGGCGGGGCTCGACCGCAGCCTCTCCTGCCGGCTGACCGATCTCGACCAGGTGGTCCTCGGCCGGCTGAGCTCGGGGTCGGTGCGGGACCTGCACGCGGTCCCCGACGGCCCGGCCGTGCCCAAGGCCGACATCCGGCTGACCATGAGCAGCGAGGACCTGGTGGCCCTCACCGATGGCCGGCTCTCCTTCGGCCCGGCGTGGGCCGGCGGACGGGTGAAGCTCGAGGCGGGGCTGCGGGACCTCCTGAGGTTGCGCAAGCTGATCTGAGGGCGGGCGCGTCAGCGCTGGGTCTCCCCTGCCAGGCCCCAGGCCCGTGCAGCCGTGCTCGCCGCCGGCCCGTGGGCCAGCACGCGCACCGGCGCACCCTCCCGGGGATGACCGGCCCAGTGCGCCACGCAGAGGGCGCGCAGCCCGTCGAGCCCGTCGGAGCCGGCCCCGGCTGCGCCCTCCGGGACGTCGTCGGGTCCACGCAGCTCCAGGGCATCCGCTCCCTCGGCCTGCCGGACCGTCCAGCCGCCGCACCGCCACGTCCGGTGCTCCGCCGTCACCGGCGGGTGCCCCTGGAGGAGGCCGGAGGCGTCGGCGGCGAGCAGGTCGGGCCGGTGCTCCGGGCCGGCGGCGAGCAGCGTGGCCGGGTCGGTGACCCCGGAGAACACCAGCAGGCTGGCCGCGCCGGCGCGCCGGGCTCCCTCGATGTCGGTGTCGAGCCGGTCGCCCACGACGAGCGGTCGCACCGCACCGGTGCGGTGGACGCACTCGGCGTGCATCGCCGGGTCCGGCTTCCCGGTGACCAGCGGCTCGCGCCCGGTGACCTGCCGGACCACGGCGACCATCGCCCCGTTGCCGGGCAGCGGGCCGCGCGGCGAGGGGATCGTGGCGTCGGCGTTGGTCGCCACGTGCCGGGCGCCGTTGCGGACGGCGACCACGGCCTCGGCGAGCTGCGCCCAGCCGACCTCTCGGCCGTAGCCCTGGACGACCGCCTCCGGTTCGTCGTCCGCACCGGTGACCACCGTGAGCCCGGCCGCCTCCAGCGCAGCGGCGACGCCGGGGCCACCGACCGGCAGCACGCGCGCACCTACGCCGAGCAGCTCCGCGACGACGGTCGCGGCCGCCTGGGAGCTGGTGATGACGTCGTCCGGACCGGCCGGCACCGCCAGCTCGGTCAGGTGGTCGGCCACCTGCTGGGGCGTGCGGGCGGCGTTGTTGGTGACGAAGCCCAGCCGCATGCCCTCCGCGCGCGCACCGGCGAGCGCGGCCGGCACACCGGGGACGGCGTCGGGACCGACGTAGACGACCCCGTCCAGATCGAGCAACGCCACGTCGTACCGCCGGGCCGGCGGCTCGGGGCAGCCGGCAGCCAGCTCCGGGAGCATCGTGCGGTCGTTCACGCCGACCCCCTCCTCCGGCGGGCCCGGACCTCGCGGAGCGCCCGGGCGTAGTGGGTGAGGTCGGGCCGCATGGCGACGGCGAGTGCCAACTGCTCGGCGGCCAGGGCCAGGTCGCCGGCGCGGCTGGCGGCCAGACCGAGGCCGAACCGGGCGTAGTCGTCGGCGGGGTCGGAGGCGATGAGATCGGTGAAGCTCTCGATCGCCTCGGGGTAGCGGTGGGCGTCGTACTGGGCCCGCGCCAGCGCCTCGCGGACGCTGCGCGATCCCGGCTCCGCCTCCGCCGCCCGGGCGAGGAGCGTCGCCGCGGCGTCGGGATGCCCGTCGGCGAGGAGCTCCAGCCCGCGGTGGTACCAGTCGTACACACCGCCGGCAGGCGCCTCGCGGGCTCCCCCGCGATCGTCCGGTGCGCCTGCTGCTGACACCGTCGCCCCCTTCCTCGACCGCTGCCGGACCCCACCGGTGCGCCGGTCCGCGAGGAGCGACCGACGGCGACCGCCGGTGGCGCTCCTACGATCCTCGTCGTGCACTCGTCGTCGGAGGGACCCCGAACGCCACCCAGGTCGGGCCCGGGCCTGGAGGTCCGGCCGTTCCGGGCGCTGACCTACCGGGACCGGGATCCCGGGCACCTGGCCCGCGTCAGCTCGCCAGCCTACGACCTGGTGACGCCGGCCGGGCGGGCCCGGCTGGCCGATGCCGACCCGTACAACATCGTGCGCCTGATCCTCCCCCAGGTCGACGAGCGGTCCGGTGGCGCCTCCGCCGACCTCGCCGCCGCCACGTTGTCGTCGTGGGTGGACGAGGGCGTGCTCGTGCGCGACGAGGTCGCTGCCCTGTGGCTCTACGAGATGGAGCCTGCCGACGGCGGGCCGGCCACGGTCGGCTGGCTCGGTGCGGTGGCCCTTCCGGCCGTCGGCTCCGCCGCGGTGCTCCCCCACGAGGACACCTATCCCGTGGCGGTCGAGGGACGGTGGGCCTTGCTCGCGGCGACCCGGACCGACCTGGAGCCGATCGTGCTCGCCCACGACCCCGAGCCGGACGTGGCCCTCGTGACCGGGTCGGTGCGGCGGACGGCCCCCACCCTGGCACTGCGCGACGGCGACGGGGTGCTGCACCGGCTGTGGCGGGTGACCGACCCGGTGACCCTCGAGGCAGCCACGCAGGCGCTCTCCCGCACCCGGGCGGTCATCGCCGACGGGCACCACCGTTTCGCGGCGGCACGCGCTCATGCGGCCACCCGCGGTGGCGCCGCCGGATCCGACGCGATCCTCGCGCTGGTCACGCCGATGGGCCCCGGTGGTCTGCGGGTCGACCCGATCCACCGCGTGGTCCCCGGCTTGGCCTTCGACGAGGCGGTCGAGGGAGCTGCCCACGGTTTCGTCACAGCGGAGGTGCCGGTCGACGGAACGGGCACCGAGGCGGTCATCGCGGCCGCGCGGGCGTGGCTGGGCGATCCGGCCGAGCGGGGCTTGCTGCTCAGCGACGGCAGCCGCCTGGTGCGGCTCACCGCTGCCGCACCCGAGGTCCGTGCCGCCGTCCCGGCCGAGGCGCCTCCGGCGTGGCGCGACCTGGACGTGGTGCTGGCGCACCACGGGCTGCTGCAGGCGCTGTGGGCGCGACCGGACACGGTGAGCGCCGTCGTGATCGCCCACAGCCTGGAGGAGGCCCTGTCCGCCGCGGTGGAACGGGCGGGGGTGGCCGTGCTGCTGCGCGCGCCCTCCCCCACCGACGTCGCCGCGGTCGCACGCGCCGGCGCCCGCATGCCGCGCAAGTCCACGCTCTTCGTACCGAAGCCGCGCACGGGCCTGGTGCTGCGCCCACTCGCGGGCTGAGCGGCGGGCCGCAGCGTCACGCCGTCTCCTCGGCTGCCCGCACCGCCGATCGCGGGATCTTGCGTCCGCGCCGGCAGTTGACCTCGCAGACCGAGGCGGTGCCCGAGCCGGTGCGCCAGAAGCGACGCTGAAGCGCGCCCTCGACCTCCACGACGTCACCCGGTTGCCAGGCCGCGACGCGACGCTGCAGCCCCCGGTCGTAGGTGATGCAGGTGAGGACGTCCACGGTCCGGCCGCGCACGCTCCGGCCCGGTCTGCGCACCACCAGTCGGAAGCTCACCAGCGCGTCACCGCTCGGCAGGGTGCGCAGTTCTGCGGGGGCGGACAGCCGCCCCCGCAGGACCACGTCATTGCGATCGATCACAGCCACGCTCATGACCGCAGCCTGCTCGGCGGAGGCGCCCACGGCGCCCGGCTCGGCCGATCTGTGGACGCACAGCCCAGGTGTGGACGAGCGGCACGCTGCTGCCGGTCAGCCCTGCGGCTCGTCCCCCACCGCGTCGCTCCCCTCGGCACCGGACGCGTCGTCGTCACCGGTCTCGCCCAGCAGCTCGGCGACCTCGGCCTCGACCTCCTCGGCGAAAGTCATCGACCGGGTGCTCTCCCCGGCATCGTTGACCAGCGCGCTGCCCAGGACGTCGTCCTCCGCGAGCTCCTCGTCACTGAACTTGACGACGGGGAACGCGTCCTCGGAGATCTCGTCGACGGACAGCACGTGCTCGGAGGGCTCGTCCTCGGACACCTCGTCGACGGACACCTCGTCCCCGGACACCTCGCCCGGGGGGACGTCCTCCACGGGGACCTCACGCGCGGGGACCTCGTCGGTGAGCTGCTCGCCAGGCGCGTCGATCCCGTCGATCTCGCTGAACTCGACGCCCAGGTCCTCACCGGCCAGCTCGGGATCGATCGCCGCGACGGCCTCGAGCCACTGGTCGGCCCGCTCCTCGTCGCCCTGCGTGCGCAGCAGTTCGGCGTAGGCCGCCGCGAGCCGCAGTTGCCCGGGGTCGCCTGCCTCCAGCGAGGAGGGATCCGGGCGCCCGCCGAGCGCCCGTTCGAGGACGAGCCGGGCCGCCGCGCCCTCGCCGAGATCCTGGCGCGCGCCGGCCTCGACCAGGCGCAGCTCCACCGCCTCCTTCTCGTCGACGGACTCACCGAGCGCCTCGTTGACCAGGCGGATTGCCACCTCGGGGCGCCCGAGCGCGCGCTCGCAGTCGGCGAGCACGGCCCGGTAGCCCTGGTCACCGCTCATGCGGCGGTAGGCGCGGATCTCCCGGGCAGCCTCGGCGTAGTCGCCGGCGTGGTAGGCCGCGACCCCGACGGCTTCGCGGACGACCGCCAAGCGGGAAGCCCGATCACGGGCAGCCCGGGCATGGGCGAGGGCGGTCGCCGGGTCCTCGTCGACCAGCGTCCCCGCCACGACGAGGTGGCCGGCCACCTTGGCCGAGTTCCGCGGGTCGAGGCCTCGGAGCGCAGCGCGGATGGCGGGGTCGAGCTCCCGCGGGTCAGCCCACTCGGGCACCTCGGGACCGGCAGGCACCGGTGGTCGCCGGTCCTGCGTGCCCGCAGCCGACCGGCTGCCCTCCGGACGGCGCTCACGCCAGTTGCCCTGGGTCCGCTGCGGACGGTCACCCTGCGGGCGCCGGTCCTGCCAATCCCCACGGGGTCGATCACCCTGGGTCGGCTGAGGCCGGTCACCCTGGGGACGGCGGTCCTGCCAGTCACCCTGGGGCCGGTCCGAACGCTGCGGACGGTCACCTTGAGGCCGCTGGGGACGGTCGCCGTAGGGACGGTCCGAACGCTGGGGACGGTCGCCCTGCGGGCGCCGGTCCTGCCAGTCACCGCGGGGTCGATCGCCCTGCGACCACTGAGGACGGTCAGCCTGCGGGCGGCGGTCCTGCCAGTCACCGCGGGGACGATCACCCTGCGACCGCTGCGGACGGTCGCCGTACGGGCGGTCCGAACGCTGCGGACGGTCGCCCTGGGGGCGGCGGTCCTGCCAGTCATTGCGGGGTCGATCACCCTGCGGCCGCTGCGGACGGTCAGCCTGCGGGCGGCGGTCCTGCCAGTCACCGCGGGGACGATCACCCTGCGACCGCTGCGGACGGTCGCCGTACGGGCGGTCCGAACGCTGCGGACGGTCGCCCTGGGGGCGGCGGTCCTGCCAGTCACCGCGGGGACGATCACCCTGCGGCCGCTGGGTACGGTCGCCGTACGGGCGGTCCGAACGCTGCGGACGGTCGCCCTGGGGGCGGCGGTCCTGCCAGTCACCACGGGGACGATCACCCTGCGGCCGCTGGGGACGGTCACCCTGCGGGCGGCGGTCCTGCCAGTCACCGCGGGGCCGATCGCCCTGCGGCCGCTGGGGACGGTCGCCGTACGGGCGGTCCGGCCGCTGCGGACGGTCGCCGTACGGACGATCGGAGCGCTGGGGACGGCCGCTTTGCGGGCGGCGGTCCTGCCAGTCGTTGCGCGGGCGGTCACCCTCCGCGCGCTGGGGACGGTCTCCCTGCGGGCGGCGGTCCTGCCAGTCACCGCGGGGCCGGTCGCCCTGCGGCCGCTGCGGACGCTCACCGTACGGACGATCGGAGCGCTGGGGACGGTCGCCCTGCGGGCGACGGTCCTGCGCATCGCCGCGAGGGACGGCGCCTCCACCCCCACGGCGATCACCCTGAGGGCGTGAGCCGCGGGACGCCGGTCGCCCTCGGCCGGAGTCGGACCCACCAGGGCCACGTCGCGGAGCAGTCATCTGTTCTAGGTACCTCTTGGCTAGACGCCGCACACGACCAGGACGGCCGGCGGCGGACATGGAAAAAGCGAACGGGGGTCAGAGCACTCGCTCTGACCCCCGTTCGGTGAAGTATGTCCGGCGGCGTCCTACTCTCCCACCCCGTCTCCAGGGCAGTACCATCGGCGCTGAGAGGCTTAGCTTCCGGGTTCGGAATGTTGCCGGGCGTTTCCCTCTCGCCATGGCCGCCGTAACTCTGTGA